>NZ_JCANQV010000006.1:0-59275 GCF_059553635.1 Candidatus Streptomyces philanthi | reverse complement strand
GGCGAAGGTCACCAGCGGGGCGCCGCCGAGCGCGGCGAGCGGGGTGAACGGCGAGGCGGTGTTGGCGAACGCCAGCCTGCCCCACGGGAATCCGCCGAACGGCAGCCGGTCGCGGGCCCACTCCTCGGCGACCCACAGGCAGGCGCCCCACAGCGGCCACCCGGGCAGCCGGGAGGAGACGGCGAGCCCCGAGCCCAGCAGCGCGGTGAACAGCGCCTGGAGGACGGAGAGGCCGATCACCGCGTCCCAGCCCACGACGTGCAGCCACTTCAGCAGGACGAGGAAGAACGGCAGTCCGGCCGCGAAGCCCGTCCAGGCGCCCTGGCGGGCGGTGCGTCCCCGGGTCAGCAGCGCCAGGGCGGCGACACCGAGGAGGGAGAGCGGCCACAGGTCGTACGGCGGGAAGGCGAGGCCGAGGACGGCTCCGCAGGCCGCGGCGAGCGCGGTGCGCGGTGCCTCGCGGCGGGCGAGGGCGGTCAGGCGCCCGGTTCTGCCGGGGCGTTCGGGCGCGCCGGCCGGGGCGGGCGGCACCGGGCGGTCGGCCGCGGTGCCGGCTGCTGTCGTGGTGGTGTCGGGGCCCGAGGGCACGTCGCGGCCTTCCTGGTGGTGCGGTGGTGTGCCGACGGTACATCGGCCGCCCGTGCGCGGGGAGGCGGGGTGGTGCGGCGCGGGGTCCGAGAGGGGGTGCGGGATGGGGGCCCGGTGCCCTTCGGGCCGACCTGGGGCCCGCTGGCTGCGGGTCGACCGAGAGCCGTTGTCTACTGAGCGTCCGGGCCCCACCCGGGTCGCACCTCCCGACCGGCCGGATCGTTCCGCCGGGCCGAGCCGCGGGCACTGGACCTGGCTCCCAGCGGCGGTACACCGGTCTCGGCGCACCGCCCCGTGGCCCAGCTGCGTTCGACACGGGCGGAGATCTCCCGATCGGACGTCCTGTGGTGGACCCGGCCGAACCTACCGGCCGCCGACGGGCCGCTGTCAACAGCCGCCCGTTCTGTGCCGTTTTCGCGTCGTACCGGGCCATGGCGCGCCGCCGCAGGTGAAGCGAGGCACCACGGGCGGTGCCCCGGCGGCAGCGCGCCGCCCGATGTCACTCGTTCGGCCGTGCGAAAACCGTGCGTCCGGCGACGACGGTACGCAGGCAGACGGGCAGGTCGGTGCCGGGGGTGAGGTCCGGCAGGCCGGGGGTGCCGGAGCGGGGGTCGGTGGACCAGCGCTCGACCCGCTCGTCAGGGGCCTGGACGACCAGGTCGCCGGTGCGCCAGACGGCGTAGTCGGCGGGGGCGCCGGGCACCAGGACACCGGCGTCGTCGCGGCCGACGGCGCGCCAGCCGCCGCGGGTGTGCGCGGTGAACGCGGCGCGGGCGGAGATGCCGTGGGCGCGGGTGCGGTGGAAGACGGCGGCGCGGACGGTGCCCCAGGGGTCGAGGGGGGTGACGGGGCTGTCGGAGCCGAGTGCGAGCGGGACACCGGCCTTGAGGAGGGCGGCGTACGGGTTGAGGGTGCGGGCCCGTTCGGCGCCCAGGCGGGTGGCGTACATCCCGTCGGGGCCGCCCCAGGCCGCGTCGAAAGCGGGCTGCACGGAGGCGGTCAGGGCCAGGTCGGCGAAGGCGGTGATGGTGGCGTCGGTGAGCATCTCGGCGTGCTCGACGCGGTGGCGGGCGGCGCGTACCCGGCCGAGGCCGACGCGGTCGGCGGCAGCGCGGATGCCGTCGGTGACGGTGGTCAGGGCGGCGTCGCCGATGGCGTGGAAGCCCGCCTGGAGGCCGGCCTCGGTGCAGGCGGCCACATGGGCGGCGACGGCGTCCGCGTCGAGGTGCGCGGTGCCGGTGTGACCGGCGTCGGCGTAGGGGGCGTGGAGGTGGGCGGTGTGGGAGCCGAGCGAGCCGTCGGCGAAGAGGTCGCCGGCGGCGCCCCGCGCGCCGAGCTCGCTGATCCGCCGCGCGTCCTTCGCGGATGTGATCAGTTCGGCCCAGTAGCCGACGACGCGGGGGCCGTGCCCCTCGGCGGCCAGGGCGAGGAGCGCGGTGAGGTCGTCCTCGTCGGAGATGTCCGGGCCGGCGCACTCGTGGAGGGTGCCGATGCCGACGGAGGCCGCGCGGGCGAGGGTGGCGGCCTGCGCCTCGGCGCGGCGGGCGGGGGTGACGGTGGCGTGCGCCGCCGCGCGCACGGCGTGGTGCGCGGCGCCGGTCAGCGGGGCCTCGGGGTGGAATCCGGGCAGGTCGCGGACGCCGGGGACGATGTCGAGCAGGGCGGTGCCGACGACCGCGGAGTGGACGTCGACGCGGGTGAGGTAGAGGGGGCGGCCGCCGGCCGCGGCGTCCAGTTCGGCGCGGGCCGGGGGGCGGCCCTCGGGCCAGGCGCTGGCGTCCCAGCCGTGGCCGAGCAGGACAGTGTCCGCGGGGCGGGCGTCGGCGTAGGCCCGGACGCGGGCGAGGGCGTCGGAAAGTCCTGTGGCGCCGGACAGGTCGAGGCCGGTGAGGGTGAGTCCGGTGGACGTCGTGTGCACATGTGCGTCCGTGAACGCCGGGGTGACGAGTGCGCCGTCGAGGTGGACGACCTCGTCGACGCCGTCGGCGAACGAGTCGGCGGCGCCCTCCTGCCCCACCCAGGCGATGCTGCCGCCCTCCACGACCATGGCGGTGGCGAAGGGGTCGGCGGGACTGTGCACCTCACCGCCGCGCAGCAGGACGGTACGGGGACGGGTCGGCTCGGGGATGCGCTCGCTCATACCGGACAGTTTCGCCCCTGGGAGCGTCCGGACGGCGCGCGGGGTCCCCGGCGGGGCGCGGGTGGCCGGGAGCGTGCGCCCCGGGCCGGTCAGATCCGCGGCGGCCGGGCCTCGTACGGAGTGGAGAGGACGACGGTGGTGCGGGTGGAGACCCCGGCCAGGCTGCGGATGCGGGTGAGCAGGTGCTCCAGCTCCAGCGGGGCGGCCACCCGGACCTTGAGGATGTAGTTCTCGTCGCCCGCGACGCTGTGGCACGCCTCCAGTTCGGGGACCTCCGCGAGGCGTTCGGCGATGTCGTCGGGCGCGCTGGGGTCGAAGGGCTTGACCGAGATGAAGGCGGTCAGCGGCAGTCCCACCGCCTCGGGGTCCACGATGGCGGCATAGCCGCGGATCACCCCGCGCTGCTCCAGGCGGCGCACGCGCTGGTGCACCGCCGAGGTGGACAGGCCGGTGGCCTTGCCCAGGTCGGTGTAGCTCATCCGCCCGTCCTTGACGAGCAGATCCACGATTTGTCGGTCCAACTCCTCCACCCGGACAACCTACTGCGCCACGGCGCCCGGACCCAGCGTGCGCCGCCCCGGGGAGCCCCCTGCGCCGCTCATGTGACCAATGCCACACGTGTGCCCCGGTGCGCGCCGGGTGACGGCGATTATGCACGCGGCATGAAGGGAAATGCTGCTGATGGCCAGGACCGCCCGGCAAGAAGGGCGGCGGCCCGAACCGGGCACACCCGGAGGGGGATGGACATCATGCGACGCCTGGAACAGGAATCCGCGCAGGCGAACGGCCCGTCGGAGGACGACGACCTCGCCTTCCACGACGAGGAGGACGCCTTCGACACACTGGAACTCTTCCGGGTCGTCTGCCCGGACTGCGCGCAGCCGATCGCGCTGCTCGCCGACGAGGACACGCTCCCGGAGCACGCCCTGTGCCCCTCGCCGTGGAACCCGTTCGTCCTGACGGTGTGCCGGGGCTCGGGCCGCCCGGCGTCCGAGGCACCGGCCACCGAGGACACCCGGGAGGCCCAGGAGCAGGACGCGGGGCTGCTGCTCACGCTGCCCGAGGGCCTGGACTGGCGCCGGCAGCCGTTCTCGCACATCGGCGGGCCGGGCACGATCCCGGTCCAGACCCCGCGGATACGCCGCGGGGTCTGAGCCCCGCGCCCACCGCGCCGTCCGGCTCCGGCCCGGCGGGACGGCCCCGCGCAGGGGCGCCCGCCCTCGGAGTGGGACCGACCGCGGCGGCGCCGTGGAGACGGCCCTCCTCCCCACGGCGCCATGACACGCGCCACTGCCCCGCGCGAGGCGACGGCCCTTCCAGGACCGCGATCCGCCTCCGCCACCGCACCGTTCACGACCGGCGCGGCCCGGCCCCTGCCCACCACAGGGACCCGGGTTCCCCAGCCGTCCCCTCGTTCTTCCGCGTTCTTCCGCGCGAAGCGACCGGCCGCGCGCTTCCCGGCCGAGCGGCCCTCACCGGCACGTCGAGCCGCAACCGCCGCTCCCCCACCGTCCGGGCCCTCCTGACCGGGCATCACCCCACCGCGTCCGCCCCCTCCGTACGGACCACCCGGCAGCGCCCCCGGCCGCCGGGCTGCGTCCCCACGGAAGCGCCCGGCACGGGAACCCCGTACCGGGACGACCGGACGCCTCTCCCCCGCTCCCCAGGGCGCTCAGGACCGTGTTTCGGGCCCCGCCAGGTGGCGGGCGATGACCATCCGCTGGATCTGGTTGGTGCCCTCGACGATCTGGAGGACCTTGGCCTCGCGCATCAGGCGCTCGACGGGGAAGTCGGTGGTGTAGCCGTAGCCGCCCAGGATCTGGACGGCGTCCGTGGTCACCCGCATCGCCGCGTCCGTGCAGAAGAGCTTGGCCATCGCCGCCTCCTTGGCGAACGGCAGGCCCTCGTCGCGCCGCCGGGCGGCGGAGAGGTAGAGCGCCCGTCCGGCCTCCACCTGCGTCGCCATGTCGGCCAGCAGGAACCGCAGGCCCTGGAAGTCGGCGATCGGGCGGCCGAACTGGCGGCGCTCGGCGGCGTAGCCGAGGGCCTCGTCGAGGGCCGCCTGGGCGATACCGACGGCGCACGCGGCGATGCCCAGGCGCCCGGAGTCCAGGGCCGCGAGGGCGATGGTGAACCCCTGGCCCTCGTCGCCGATGCGGCGGGAGTCGGGGACGCGGACGCCGTCGAAGTGCAGCTGCGCGGTGGGCGAGCCCTTCAGGCCCATCTTGCGCTCGGGCGGGGCGAAGCCGAGTCCTTCGGCGTCGCCGGGTACCAGGAAGGCGGAGATGCCGCGGGCCCCGCTGCCGCCGGTGCGGGCCAGCACCGTGTAGAAGTCGGCGACGCCGCCGTGGGTGATCCATGCCTTGGTGCCGTCCAGCCGCCAGCCGTCGTCCTCGCGGGTGGCGCGGGTGGTCAGGGAGGCGGCGTCGGAGCCCGCCGCGGGCTCGGAGAGGCAGTAGGCGCCGAGGAGGCCGCCGCCGAGCATGGCCGGAAGGTGTTCGGCGCGCTGTTCCTTGCTGCCGAACCCGGCGAGCGCGTGGCAGGCGAGGGTGTGGACGCTGACGCCGAGGCCGACGGTGAGGCGGACGGCCGCGAGTTCTTCGAGGATCTGGAGGTAGACCTCGTAGGGCTGGGCGCCGCCGCCGAACTCCTCCGGGTACGGGAGGGAGAGCAGTCCGGACTCGGACAGCAGCCGGAAGGTGTCGCGGGGGAAGTGCCCGGCGTCCTCCTCCTCGGCGGCGGTCGGCCGGATCTCGCGCTCGGCCAGGTCGCGGACGAGCGTCAGCAGGTCGCGGGCCTCCTCCGTGGGCAGCCTGCGGTCCACCGGCCGGGGGCCGTACTCGGTCATGGCGGCTCTCCATCCCTGTAGGGCGCCGTGGCGACGCCCGCGCGGGGTTTCGGCGGCGGCGCCGTGGTGCTTGGTGCCGCTCGATGCGCGCCTTCCGGGTCGCGGACGGCGGTGACCTGCGGCTCTGGCGCTAGGAGTATGCCCGATCAAAGGGCCCGCGTCACCAGGTGATCTTCGCCGGTTCATGCGCCCGACCCCAGGGGTTCCGGCCATCAAAATGGTCCGAACCATTGACGCACTGGTCTAGTCCATCTAGCTTCTCCCCCAACGTCCGGCGGGCGACGCCCCGTTCGGACCCCGGTCAGGCTCAACCCCTCGTTCCCCCCTCCGAGGAGACACCATGCGCAGACCGCACCGTCAGCGTTCCTCGCGGACGCTGTTCGCCGCCGCCACCGCCCTGTGTACGACGGCGCTGGCCGGCACCCTGCTCGCCGGGCCGGCCGTCGCCGCCCAGAACGGCGCCCCCGCCGCCGCGGGCAAGGACACCACCGCCGCGCAGCCCGAGGCCGCGGGCGGAAAGGTCGTCGGATACTTCACCAACTGGGGTGTCTACGGCCGCAATTACCACGTGAAGAACATCGAGACCTCCGGTTCCGCGGACAAGCTCACCCACATCAACTACGCCTTCGGCAACGTCCAGGGCGGCCGCTGCGCGATCGGCGACGCGTACGCCGACTACGACAAGGCGTACACCGCCGACCAGAGCGTCGACGGCAAGGCGGACACCTGGGACGACGGCGCGCTGCGCGGCAGCTTCAACCAGCTGCGCAAGCTGAAGAAGCTGCACCCGGACCTCAAGGTCCTGTGGTCCTTCGGTGGTTGGACCTGGTCCGGCGGCTTCGGCGAGGCCGCCAAGAACCCGGCCGCGTTCGCGCAGTCCTGCTACGACCTCGTCAACGACAAGCGCTGGGCCGATGTCTTCGACGGCATCGACATCGACTGGGAGTACCCCAACGACTGCGGTCTGACCTGCGACACCAGCGGCAAGGACTCCCTGGCCAACCTGCTGAAGGCGGTCCGCGAGAAGTTCGGCAAGGACAAGCTGGTCACCGCGGCGATCAGTGCGGACGCCTCGGCCGGCGGCAAGCTCGACAAGGCCGACTACAAGACCGCGGCCCAGTACGTCGACTGGTACAACCCGATGACGTACGACTACTTCGGCGCGTGGGACGCCAAGGGCCCGACGGCACCGCACTCCCCGCTCACCAAGTACGACGGCATCCCGAAGGACGGCTTCAACACCACCGACACCATCACCAAGCTCAAGTCGCTCGGGGTGCCGGCGGACAAGCTGCTGCTGGGCATCGGCTTCTACGGCCGCGGCTGGAGCGGGGTGACCCAGGACGCGCCGGGCGGCACGGCCACCGGGGCGGCCCCGGGCACGTACGAGGCGGGCATCGAGGACTACAAGGTCCTCAAGACCCGCTGCCCGGCCACCGGCAAGGTGGGCGGCACCGCGTACGCCAAGTGCGGTGACCAGTGGTGGAGCTACGACACCCCGGAGACCATCGGCGCGAAGATGGCCTTCAAGGACGCGCAGGGCCTGGGCGGCACGTTCTTCTGGGAGCTGAGCGGGGACACCACGAACGGCGAACTGATCAAGGCGATCAAGTAAGCGCCTGACGCACGCGGTGCGGGGGCGGGAAGCGGCGGCTTCCCGCCCCCGCACCGTTCCCGCCTCTCGCCTCTCTGTTCACCCCCGTCGCGGGGGTTTACGGCCTCGCCCCCGGTGAGCACCATCGGCGTACGGAGCGGAGCCGCATCGGAGAGGTGGCACGTGGTCAACCCTTGGCTGGCGCTGGAGGCGGGCGCCGACCCGGTGGAGCGGACGGCGGCGGTGCGGCGCGCCCACGAGGCATTCCTGGCGGGCCGACCGGTGGCCCCGCCGGTCCGCCCGGTGGTCGCCGAGTCCTGGCGCCGCTCGGCCGCGGCGCGGGCCGCCGCCGACGGCGCGGCCCCCATCGAGCTGGACGGCGAAACCCTGCGGGGCTACCGCGACGGGCACCCGCTGGCCCGCGCGATGCCTCTCCTGCGCGAACTGCTGGGCAGCTTCGCCCAGGACGGCGCGCACCTGATGGCCGTCTGCGACCCGCAGGGGCGGATGCTGTGGGTCGAGGGGCACCCCGGGGTGCGGCGCCACGCGGAGCGGATGAACTTCGTCGCCGGCTCCCGCTGGGACGAGCGGCACGCGGGCACCAACGCCCCGGGGACCGCGCTCGCCGCCGACCACCCCGTACAGATCTTCGCCGCCGAGCACTACAACCGGCAGGTGCAGCGCTGGACCTGCGCCGCGGCCCCGCTGCACGACCCGCGCACCGGGCGGCTGCTGGGCGCCGTGGACATCACCGGCGGCGACCATCTGGCGAGCCCGCACAGCCTGGCGCTCGTCCAGGCCGCCGCCCGCGCCGCCGAGGCCCATCTCGCCACCCGGACTCCCGGCCCGCGGGTGTGCCTGAGCGCGCTGGGGCGGGACGAGGCGCTGCTCGTCGTCGACGGCAGACGGCTGCGGCTCGGGCGCCGGCACAGCGAGATCGCCGTCCTGCTGGCCCACCACCCCGAGGGACTGACGGGTGATCAGCTGGCCGTTCTGCTGTACGGCGAGCGGGAGGTGCGTCCGGTGACGCTGCGGGCCGAGCTCTCCCGGCTGCGGCAGCTGACCGGGCCGCTGCTGGCCTCCCGGCCGTACCGTTTCCTGCGCCCGGTCGGGACCGATCTCGCCCTGGCGGAGGAGGAGCTGTCCGCCGGCGGGGTGCCGGCCGCGCTGGCCGCGTACCGGGGGCCGCTGCTGCCGCGGTCCGAGGCCCCCGGTGTGCGCCGTCTGCGCACCCGGATGGAGGACCGGCTGCGGCGCGCGGTGCTCGCCGGCCGGGACACCGCGCTGCTGCGGCAGTGGACGCGGTCGCCGTGGGGCGAGGACGACCTGGAGGTCTGGGAGGCGCTGGCGGACCATCTCCCGCCACGCTCGGCGGACGGGGCGGACGCGCGGCGCACCGCCGCCCGGCTCCGGTCCGCGTACGGCCTGACGGAGAGCTGACGACGGCTCGCCCCGGGGCCGCCACGCCGAAGGACCGCGCGCAACGTCCCGGCAACGTCCGCGGCCCTACCCTGCGGCGCAGCGCCCTTCGCACGCGAGCGGAGGGCACCGCGCACAGCGATTGGGAGACCGCTCCATGGCCCGTTACGCCAGCCCCGGTTCCGCCGATGCCGTCATGTCCTACCTGCCGCGCTACGACCACTGGATCGGCGGCGAGTTCGTCGCGCCCGTCCGGGGCCAGTACTTCGAGAACCCGACGCCGGTCAACGGGCAGCCGTTCACCGAGGTCGCCCGCGGCACGGCGGAGGACGTGGAGCGCGCGCTGGACGCCGCGCACGCGGCCGCGCCCGGCTGGGCCCGCACCGCGCCGGCCGCCCGCGCGCTCGTCCTCAACAAGATCGCCGACCGGATGGAGCAGCACCTGACGGAGCTGGCGGTCGCGGAGAGCTGGGAGAACGGCAAACCGGTCCGCGAGACACTGGCCGCCGACATCCCCCTGGCCATCGACCACTTCCGCTACTTCGCGGGGGCGGTACGCGCGCAGGAGGGCAGCCTGTCGGAGCTCGACGAGGACACCGTCGCGTACCACTTCCACGAGCCGCTCGGCGTCGTCGCGCAGATCATCCCGTGGAACTTCCCGATCCTCATGGCGGCCTGGAAGGTCGCCCCGGCGCTGGCCGCCGGCAACACCGTGGTCCTCAAGCCGGCCGAGCAGACACCCGCCTCGGTGCACTTCCTGATGGGCCTGATCGCGGACCTGCTGCCGCCCGGCGTCCTCAACATCGTCAACGGCTTCGGCGCGGAGGCCGGCAAACCGCTCGCCGGCAGCCCCCGGGTCGCGAAGATCTCGTTCACCGGCGAGACCACGACCGGACGCCTGATCATGCAGTACGCGTCCGAGCACCTGCGGCCGGTCACCCTGGAACTGGGCGGCAAGAGCCCCAACATCTTCTTCGACGACGTCTCCTCCGCCGCCGACGACTTCCGCGACAAGGCCCTGGAGGGCTTCACCCTCTTCGCCCTCAACCAGGGCGAGGTCTGCACCTGCCCCTCCCGCGCCCTGATCCAGCGCGGCCACTACGCCGACTTCCTGGCGGCCGGGGTGGAGCGTACGGAGAAGATCGTGCAGGGCCACCCGCTGGACACCGACACCATGCTCGGCGCCCAGGCGTCCAACGACCAGCTGGAGAAGATCCTCTCCTACCTGGACATCGGCCGGCAGGAGGGCGCCAAGGTCCTCACCGGCGGCAGCCGCGCCGAACTGGGCGGCGAACTGGAGGGCGGCTACTACGTCCGCCCGACGATCCTGGAGGGCGACAACGCCATGCGCGTCTTCCAGGAGGAGATCTTCGGCCCCGTCGTCGCCGTCACCTCGTTCACCGACTTCGACGACGCGATCACCCTCGCCAACGACACCCTCTACGGCCTCGGCGCCGGCGTCTGGACCAGGGACGGCTCCACCGCCTACCGCGCCGGCCGCGCCATCCAGGCCGGCCGCGTCTGGACCAACTGCTACCACGCCTACCCCGCCCACGCCGCCTTCGGCGGCTACAAGCAGTCCGGCATCGGCCGCGAGAACCACAAAATGGTCCTCGACCACTACCAGCAGACGAAGAACCTTCTGGTGTCGTATTCGGCAAAGGAGATGGGGCTGTTCTAGGGCCTGAGAAAAGGCGCCTGACCTGGGCTTTCGCCGGTCAGGCGCCCTC
The DNA here is from genome assembly GCF_059553635.1 of Candidatus Streptomyces philanthi. Classification (NCBI taxonomy): domain Bacteria; kingdom Bacillati; phylum Actinomycetota; class Actinomycetes; order Kitasatosporales; family Streptomycetaceae; genus Streptomyces; species Candidatus Streptomyces philanthi. The sequence continues at coordinate 48,956 of NZ_JCANQV010000006.1, read as the reverse complement.
TCCGCGCCTATCGTGGAACGCAAGCAAAAATATGACCTCACTCCCGATTCCTCCCACCCGTGTCCCGCCTCTGACCAGCTGTTCCGGGGCATTTCCGGGCCAAGCTCGGGCTAACACGACCTCTGTGGCCCCTCATGCCCGTCCCACCGCTGCATGGAGTCCTCGATGAGACGGTTCGCGTGCTCACGCGCCTCGGCGAGGAACTTGGCGCAGTAGCGGAAGAGCACCTGGATGCTCTGTCCCGCCCGGCGCGCGCACTCGGCCGGATCCACTCCGGAGGCCAGCCAGAAGGAGATGCCGGCGTGGCGCAAGTCGTAGGGACGCTGAGCCAGTTCAAGGGCAAGCTCGTCCAGGGTGAGCGCTGCCTCGCGCGCTCGGCGCCAGGTGACGCCGTACGCCGCGGCGTCGATGTGGTTTCCGGCCGCGTTACGGAACACGCGTCCGTCCGGCGCGACGCCGGGCGGTTCGCGGGCGGCAGGTCTGCACAACGTGGATGCGCGAGCACGACACCCGAGCCGAGGCCGGCACCGTCAACATCCTGGAAAGGGCGCGATGTTCGAGATCGAAGGCGTGGGCGTGTTCCTCGGCCTGGACGTCGGCAAGTCCCTGGCTGCTGGAGCGACACAGCTCCCCGGCCGCCCTGCGCAAGGCCGGCCGCCGCAGACTCGTCGAGCTGATCCGCCCGAAAGCCCCGCGCATGGCCCAGCGGCTGACCGACGACGTCTTCGACGCGCTCGACGAGCAGACCGTCGTCGTCCCGGGCACCGGCACCCTGGACATCGTCATCCCTTCCCTGGCCGCGTCCCTGGCCGCCGTCCACACCCAGCGACGGGCGATGGAAGCCCGGATCAACACGCTTCTGGAGGCCCACCCTCTTTCCCCGGTCCTGACGTCGATGCCCGGCGTCGGCGTCAGGACCGCCGCCGTCTGGCCGGTCACCGTCGGCGACGGCACCGCCTGCGCTGCCCGTTCTTCTCGTCCGCCGGGCAGCGGGCCCTCGGCGGCCGGGGGGATCCGGGCGAGATGCAGCCGTTCCCCCTCGGCCGGGCGTCGGGTCACGGTTGGGGACGGGCGCCCCACGGGTCCCCCGGAACCCAGTTGCCGTGGAGGCCGAGAGGGATCCGTACGGGAAGGTGGACACGGGCGACCGGCTCGCCCGTGAAGTCCTGGGCCGACAGGATCACCAGATCCGCCGCCCCGCGCTCGGGGTCGTGCACATAGGCCATGACATATCCGTCGTCCTCGGCGACGGGCGACTCCGCGGGGACGAACACGCCCTCGCCCACGGCCCCGAACCGGCCGAACTCATGCGCCTCCGTCGTACCGCGTACCAGGTCGTGCTTGAGCAGCGCGCTGCTGAACCCCTCGTTCGGCCGCGGGTCCCCGGGACCGGTGGGCGGCGCGTAGAGCTCGACCGCGGCCGAGTACCCGTATCGGTGAGGACGTGCGACACAAAGGGAGTTGACCCGGGGAAACTCCTGAATACGGTCGTCGAGCCGGTCCTCCCGGACCTTTCCGGCGGTCAGGTCGATGCGCCAGCGGTCCAGAGTGGGACGGCTGGTGCCGAAGTCCTTGATGTTGAAGCCCTCCGGGTGCCGGACGATGTCGATGACGATGTCCGTGCCGTCCTCGTAGGCGTTGAGCGTATGCCCCACCAGACTGGGTGCGACCTCGAACCAGCGCACCTCACCGCCCGTGCGCGGCATCACACCCACCCGCGCCTGGTGGGAAGCGTCCCAGAGGAAGGGGACCCCGGTCGGCAGCTGCGCGGCGCTGAACACCACGGGGGCGTCGAAGAGGATCACATGGTGCTCGGTCAGGGCGAAGTCGTGCATGTAGGGATTACCGGGCGCATCGATCAGTGTGGTCCGCACGACCGTGCCGGACTCGTTCATCACGATGTGCTGGACATGCTGCGAGCCGTAGAGAAAGGCGAGCGAGTGCAGTTCCCGGGTGTGCGGGTCGAAGAGGGAATGGGCGTTGGCGCTGTAGCCCTCGGGGGTTGCTCCGAGAGCGCAGGGGCCCACCGTGTCGAGGTCATAGCTGAGCTCGTACGGGCGTATCCCGCCCTCGATCAGGGCGAACGTGCGGCCGGCGAGCCCCGCGACCTGCACGTTCGGCGCCATGTCCAGCCGCTCGTCGACGGGCTTTCCGCGCCGCGGTTCCCCCAGCCGGTCGGCGACGGAGGAGGAGCGCACCCAGCGGTTGCGGTACCACTCGGCCCGGCCGTCGCGGATGCGGACGCCGTGCACCATGCCGTCGCCGAGTGTCCAGATGTGGGCGGCGGGGTCCTCGATGCCGAGCGGGTTGGGGCCGATGCGCAGATAGCGGCCGTTGAGGTGGGCGGGTATCCGGCCGGTGACCGGCAGATCGAACGCGGTGACCTCTTCGGTGACCGGCGCGAAACTCCCCGACAGATAGCGGTTGATCTTCATGACGTCTGTCCCTGTCCCTGCTCGTCGGCGAGGAAAGCCTGTCCCACCGCCGCCATGAGTGTGTCGAAGCGGCGGGCCGCGACCTCCGGCGGGAAATGACCGGCGATCTCCAGGCTCACCGCCCCATGCGCCGCCGCCCAGAAGAGCTTTGAGATCTCGTGCGCGTCTCCCGGCCCGAACACGCCGGAGTCGACGCATGCCTGAACGGCTGCCACGGAGGCGTCGAAGGCACTCTCGGCCGCGCCCAGGGCCTCGGCACTCGGCCGGTAGCCGGGCACCGCCTGCTCGAACATCAGCCGGTAGTAGGCCGGTTCGGCCAGTGCGTGTGCACGGTAGGCGGTCGCGAGGTCGGTCAGCCGGACCAACGGGTCCTCCGCACCGGCGACTTGCTGCTGCGCCGCCCGCAGGCGGGCGAAGCCCTCCCGGTAGAGCGCGTCAACCAGCCCTTCCTTGCCACCGAACATGGTGTACAGGACCTTGGTCGAAGCGCCGATCCCCGTGGCGATCCGCCGCATCGTCAGCGCGGCCGGTCCCTCGGCGACCAGCAGGTCTATGGCGTGGTCAAGGATCGTGGTGCGCACGGCTGCTTGGCCGGCGCGTTGAGCGTCCTGGTAAGGCGTGTTCACGGTAACACCGTATTCGATGGGTAACGTTGTTACCAGCCCCATAGGGGATCGGGTACGAATAGGTGAGGTAGGCAGGTCGTGGTCGTGCCGGTGGGGTTTCCGACCGGCGAGCAGGCCAAGGCGTACGGGGCGTTCACCGGAGGCCCACACGCCCGGCGTCTCGGAACGGAGGCGTCCGGCCTCGGTCCGGCAGTCCCCAGAAGGAGCCGCGCAGACCGGCTTCCGCGAAGTAGGCGCCGGCGGAGGCGGGGTCGCGGCGGCTGTAGCCCGGCTCCAGGCGTCCGGTGTACCAGTCAAGACTTCCGCACGAGCTGTTGATCCACCCTCACCACCTTCGCAGCACCCGTCACAGCCCCTCGTCGTCCCATGGGCCCAGAAGATCGTCACCCATGGCGTGGCCGGGCCCGGTTGCGCCGTCGTGCAGTGATTGTTCGGCCCAGATGACCTTGCCGCGGGCGGTGTACCGGGTGCCCCAGGACTGGGCGAGCTGGGCGATGAGGAACAGGCCGCGTCCGCCCTCGTCCGTGGTGGCTGCCCGTCGCAGGTGCGGGGAGGTGCTGCTGCCGTCGGAGACCTCGCAGATCAGGGTGTTGCGGTCGTGCAGGAGGCGGAGCCGGACGGGGGCTGCGCCGTAGCGGATGGCGTTGGTGACCAACTCGCTGACGATCAGTTCGGTGGTGAAGACGGCCTCGTCCAGGCCCCAGGTCTCCAGCCGGCGGGCGCAGGCGGCGCGGAGGGGGGCCACGGCTGTGGGGCCGCCCGTCACGTCCCACTCGGCGACCTGCTCGGGGTCCAGCATGCGGGTGCGGGCCACCAGAAGGACGATGTCGTCGTCGGGGCGGGCGGGCAGCAGGGCATCGATCACCGTCCGGCAGGTCTGTTCCGGTGAGTGGTCCGGATGGGCGAGGGCCTCACGCAGGAGTCCGAGGCCGGTGTCGAGGTCGCGGTCGCGGCTTTCGACGAGTCCGTCGGTGAAGAGGGCGAGCCGGGTGCCGGCGGGCAGGTGCAGTTCCGCGCTCTCGACCGGCAGGCCGGTGTTGAGGCCGAGGGGCGGGGAGACGGGGACGTCGGGGAAGGTGACGGTGCCGTCGAGGTGGACGAGGGCAGGGCCCGGATGGCCGGCCCGGGCCACGGCACACCTGCCGGAGACCGGGTCGTAGATCGCATACAGGCAGGTGGCGCCGGTGACGGGGGCGCCGTTGCCTTCGGCGGTGTACTCCTGGTCGATGCGGGCGACGAGCTCGTCGAGGTGACCGAGGAGTTCGTCGGGCGACAGGTCGAGCGCGGAGAAGTTGTGGATGGCGGTGCGCAGACGACCCATGGTGGCGGAGGCGTGCAGGCCGTGGCCGACGACGTCGCCGACCACCAGGGCCACCCGGGCCCCGGACAGCGGGATGACGTCGAACCAGTCGCCGCCCACCCCGGCCTGGGCCGGCAGATAGCGGTACGCGACCTCGACGGCGGATTGCTCGGGCAGCTCGCGGGGCAGCAGGCTGCGCTGCAAGGTGACGGCCATCGCGTGCTCACGGGTGTAGCGGCGGGCGTTGTCGATGCACACGGCCGCGCGGGCGGCCAGTTCCTCGGCGAAGGACAGGTCGTCCTCGTCGAAGGGCTGGTTCTCCGAGCGCCAGAAGTTGGCCGTCCCCAGCACGATTCCGCGCGCCCGCAGCGGTGCCGAGATCAGGGAGTGGACGCCGTATTCCAGGATCGTCCGGGCGCGTTCCGGGTCCTGGGCACGCCAGCCGTCGGAGGCCGCCAGGTCGGGTTCGAGCACCGAACGGCCTGTTGCCAGACCGGCGACCACGGGGTTGGCGGGGATGAACCGGATCAGCTCGCCGACCGGGAAGAGGGGCTGGTCGGCGCGGATGCCGCGGACGGCGGTGCGGCGCATTTCGGTGCTCGTGCCCTCCGGCTCCTCCCCTCGCAGGACGGGGTCCCGCAGCTCGACGGTGACGAAGTCGGCGAACCGGGGGACGGCCACTTCGGCCAGTTCCTCGGCGGTTCGTACCACGTCCAGCGTGGTACCGATCCGGACCCCGGCGTCGTACAGCAGCCTCAGACGCGCCCGCGCCACCTCCGCCCGGCTCGTCACGGCGCGCAGCTCGGTGGTGTCACGCAGCGTTGCCACGCTGCCCGCCTGGCCCGCATGGCCCACGGGCCGCAGGTTGACGGCAAGCAGCCGGTCCTCCGCGAGGTGGACCTCGTCGGTGGCCGTCCGCCCGGAGGCCAGCAGCCCGGCGATGTCCGGCGCCAGGCCGAGGTCGGTGACGGGGCGCTGCTCCGCGTCCGCGGGCAGGTCCAGCAGCCGTCTCGCCTCGTCGTTGGCCAGCAGCAGCCGCCCGTCCCCCGCGATGATCAGCACGCCCTCCCGGACCGCGTGCAGCACCGCGTCATGGTGCTCGTACATCCGGGTCATCTCGGTGGGGTCGAGGCCCCGGGTCTGGCGCCGCAGCCGCGCGCTCACCAAGGCGGAGCCGCCGCCGGCCAGCAGGAGGGCGCCTCCGGCGCCGCCGAGGAGCATGGGCAGCTGCTGCTCCACCGTCTTGTTCACGCTCTTGACCGTGATCTCGGGGGTGACGATGCCGGCGACCGAGCCGTCGGGCCGGAACACGGGGACCGCCGCGTACACGGCCAGCCCCAGAGGGTCCACGACGATATGTGTGAAGGCCTTGCCCCGCACGGCCTCCTTGTACGGGCCGACATAGCGCTTCCCGATCAGATGCGGGTCACGGTGGGTGAGACGGATGCCGTTTGTCGTGGCCACGACCATGTTGTCGAGGTTGGACCGCTGCTCCGCCCTCTGGGTGAGCGGCTGGAGCACCGCGGTGGGATCAGGGCCGTCCAGCGCCTTCACGATCCCCGGAGAGTTGGCGAACGCCTCGCCGGCGGCCAGCACCTCGTTGCGGGCCGCCTCCGTGCCTTGACGCCTGGCCTGGAGCACCAGTGCCCCCAGCGCCGCGGCGACCATGATCGCCACCACCACCAGTTGCAGGAGGAACACCTGGCCCGCGACACTCCGCGCGCGCAGCAGCGAGCGCAAGCACTGCCCCCGCGAACGGCGCGAAGCTTCCCGCTCGTCCCCGGACCGAGCGCTCCGCGTAGGCCAGTGTCGGAAACGGGACAGTATATCCATGTTTTCAATTCTCAATTGGAGGGTGGCAGCTTGCACGCTGTACGGCCGGGGTCCGCGTCTCAAGTGGCCGGGCAGGGTCGGTGTGGGCCGGGGCCGGGGCCGACGGTCACAACCATCCGTGGCGCTGGGCCTGCAGCGCCAGCTGGAAGCGGTTCGCGGCGCCCAGCCGGGCCATCAGGACCTGGAGGCGGCGGAAGAGCGTACGGCGGCTGATTCCCAGTTCGCGAGCGATGGCGTCGTCGCTCGCGCCGCCGGCCAGGAGCCACAGCAGACGGCGGTCGGCGGGGTGCAGACCGCCGGGGCGGGTCGTGTCGCCGTGGAGGGGCAGAGCGTGCTGCCACGACTGTTCGAACAGTGCGATGAGCGCGGAGAGCAGACCGCACGGCTGGACGACCAGCATGGTGTTGTGCACGTCGGCCTCTTTGATCGACAGGGACACCAGCGCGTACGCCTCGTCGATGATCAGGAGTTTGACGGGGACGGACGGCAGCACTCTGGCCTGTTCACCGGCGTTGACGCACGGTTCGATGACGTGTGCCAGGTGGTCGGGGCGTTCCAGCGACTCGCGGGAGTACACGACGCGTTGCGTGACCCCGCGGGCCAGCGTGGCCAGTGCGTCGTCGGTGGCACTGGCCACAGGGAAGTAGGGGGGCGACTCGAACTGCCGGATCTGGTGACGGGCGCTGTCCCAGGCCTGACGCAACCTGGGCCCGATGGCGTCGCCGGTGACGATCTCGACGAGGTGGTCGCCGTGGGCCGCGAGCCGCCGGCGCCGGATCGCGTCGAAGGCGCCCGCGACCGCGATGCGGGATTTCTCGACCTCGGCCACACGACGCCGCGCGAGGACCTCAAGGCCGGCCGCCGGAGCCACCGGCGCCACCACGTCCTCGTCCCTCTCGGCGGCACCGGCCAGCCCGGCGTCGACGAGCTCGCCGTACGCCGTGGCCAGTCCGGGACCGTCCAGCCCGGCCGCGGCGGCGATCTCGCGCAGCGGCGCGGGGGCCAGCCGCAGCAGGATGAGATAGACCCGGGCCGCCTCCTGACCGATGCCCAGGAGCCGCAGTGCCTCGCCGAGATGCGCGTGCGTCATGAGCCGCATTATCGACAGTCCGGTCGGCCGGACGTGGCCGGTCTGTGCCAGTGGCACCACTGGGCGCCGTACGCGCACATCGCGGGATAACGTCGCCGGGCCGCCGGCACATGGCGGCACCCGACTCCCAGGAAGGCGGACGCAGTGGCAGAACGCCGCAAGAACGGTGCGTACTCAGGGATCTCCGAGGAACTGTCCGCGTTGATGCGGACAGGTTGGGCGGACACCGAGAGGCGCGGACTGACGCTCGACGAGCAGGCTCCGTACGCGGCCGCGCGCCGGGCCGCGCTCTCCGCGCGCTTCCCCGGTGAACGGCTCGTGATCCCTTCGGGCAACCTCAAGGTCCGTTCGAACGACGACAGCTACCCGTTCCGGCCGTACTCGGGCTATGTGCACATGACCGGCGACCAGGCCCGGGACGGTGCCCTCGTCCTCGAACCCCGTGCGGACGGCGGTCACGACGCCTCCTGCTACCAACTCCCGCGGGACAGCAGGGACAACAACGAGTTCTGGATCGGATACACGGCGGAGCTGTGGATGGGCCGCCGCCGCTCCCTCGCCGAGGCGGAGCGCGTGCTCGGCCTGCCGTGCCGGGACGTCCGCACGGCGGTCGCCGAACTGGCGGCCGTCTCCGGCACCCCGACCCGCATCGTCCGCGGAATCGACCCGTCCCTGGAGGCCGCCGTCGCCACCGAGGCGGAGCGCGACGCGGAGCTGGAAGAGGCCCTCAGCGATCTGCGCACCGTGAAGGACGCGTGGGAGATCAAGGAGATCCGCTCGGCCGTGGACTCCACGGTGCGCGGATTCACGGATGTCGTCGGTGAACTGTCGCGGGCGGTCGCGTCGTCCGAGCGGTGGATCGAGGGCACCTTCTTCCGCCGCGCCCGCCTTGAGGGCAACGCCGTGGGCTACGGCACGATCTGCGCCGCGGGCGAGCACGCCACGATCATGCACTGGACCGACAATGACGGACCGGTGCGCCCCGGGGAGCTGCTCCTGCTCGACGCGGGCGTGGAGTCGCGCACCCTGTACACGGCCGACGTGACGCGCACCCTGCCGATCAGCGGCACCTTCTCCCCTGTCCAGCGCAGGGTCTACGACGCGGTGTACGAGGCCCAGGAGGCGGGCATGGCGGCCGTCAAGCCGGGTGCCGCGTACCGCGACTTCCATGAGGCGGCCCAGCGTTGTCTGGCAGCGCGGCTGGTCGAGTGGGGCTTCATCGAGGGACCTGCCGACCGCGCGTACGAGCTGGGCCTCCAGCGCCGTTTCACGATGGCCGGTACCGGCCACATGCTCGGCCTGGACGTCCACGACTGCGCGCAGGCCCGGACCGAGGAGTACGTCGACGGCGTACTGGAGCCGGGCATGGTGCTCACCGTCGAGCCCGGCCTCTACTTCCAGCCGGACGACCTGATCGTGCCCCAGGAGTGGCGCGGCATCGGCGTACGCATCGAGGACGACCTGCTCGTCACCGCCGACGGCCACGAGAACCTGTCGGCGGGCCTGCCGCGGTCCGCGGACGAGGTCGAGGCGTGGATGGCCCGGGTCGCGGGCTGAGCGCACCGATAACCGGGCCGAGGGCAGGCCCGCCGCCCGGCCGGCCTGCCCTCGCGTGACCCGCGAGCCCCCGACCTCACACAAGAGCGAGCGGACGAGCCGGTCGGCTCCGCCGCCGGGTTCATGAACGGGCCGGTGCCGGTGGTCTTCTCACAGCGGCCGAACACCTTCGCGGCGTGGACGTCGTGAGCGGACGGGTGGCCAGGGCGCCGCCGCGTCCGCAGGTGTGGTTCACCCGCATCGCGCGGGCCCGGGCCGGGGGGAGGGTGGGGTGGCAGCGGGGCACTCGGGGCCATCGGACAGGCAGTGCGGAGGGACATGGCGGGCGAGCCCATCGGCCGAAGTGGCTCACTGGCGAGCCGCGGCCGTCCCCGCCCGCCGTGGCAGTGGAGCCCAGGCATCGCGGCGGTCGGCGGGTGCCCGGGCTTGGACCGGCCAGATCACTCCGTCACGGGCAGGCACTCGGCGAGCAGATCGACGCCGTCGCGCCCGAGTTCCAGCACGATGGCGCCCCCGGTGCCGTAGCCGACGGCGGCGATCCGGTCGGGATCGGTCCGCGGTTCGGCGCGCAGCACATCGAGCGCCGCATGGCCGATGCCCCGCATCCGGTCGGGGTCGGCGAGCAGCGGCATGCAACGGGCCAGCATCTCCTCGGGGTCGTCCACATAGCGTCCGCCGTGGATGTCGAAGGCAAGCGCCACGTAGCCCAGTTCGGCGAGGGTGTCGGCCCGGCGGCGCTCGACGTCGCTGAGCCCCGTGCCCTCTGGTCCAAGCAGCACCGCGGGTCGGCGACCGGTACCGGCCGGGAGCGCGAGGTGCCCGATCATCGTCAGACCGTCGGCCGGGTACCGGACCGTGCACGTGGTAATCGTCGTCATGCGACGGGACCGTAGTGATCGTCGAGTCCGGTCGGGCCGGGGTTCGCCGCCGGCAGAACAGCGCGCGGGTACGCCACCACGTCCCAAGGCATCGGCGCCTCCCGGCACACAGCGCCCGGCACCGGTCCCTCCCCCGTGGTTGTGAGGATGCCGTGAGTGAGGGGAGTTCGGCTTCCGGCTTCCGGCGCCCCTCCCTATCCTCCGGTGCCCATGACGACAGAACATGCGCAGCAGTCCCAGGGGCGCGACGGCCACAGCCGCAGGCGCTTCCTGATGGCGACCGGGAGGGCGGTCGCCGGGGTCGTCGGCGCGGGAGCGCTCGGCGTCCCCGGGGTTGCCGGCAGCGCGGACGCGGCCCCCTCCGGCAAGCGCGTCGCCGTCCTCGGCGGTGGGGTCTCCGGACTCAGCGCCGCCCACGAACTCGCCGAACGCGGCTACCGGGTCACGGTCTACGAGTACTACGACGCCGTCGGCGGCAAGGCCCGCTCGATGGATGTCCCCGGGAGCGGAACGGGCGGCCGCAAACCGCTTCCCGGCGAGCACGGCTTCCGCTTCTTCCCCGGCTTCTACCGGAATCTTCCGGACACCCTGCGCCGTATCCCCTTCCCCGGCAACGCGGACGGCGTCCACGGCAACCTCCGCAGCGGCACGGAGGCGTTGTTCGCGCGCGGCTCGGGCCGCCCGGACCTGCACTTCCCGTTGCGACGGGTCACCACCCCGCCCGCCCCCGGGGACCTCACCCCGTCCTGGATCCGCGACCAGATCCTGTCGGTGCTGGACCTCGCCACTCACCTGCCCGCCACCGAGGCCGCCTACTACGCGGGCCGCCTCCTGGTCCACCTCACCAGTTGCGACGCCCGCCGTGAGGGCCAGTGGGAGAAGGTCACATGGTGGGACTTCATCCGGGCCGACGAGATGAGCCGCGAGTACCAGGTGCTCCTCGGCATCGGCCAGACCCGTAACCTCGTCGCCACCCGCGCCGAGACCGCCTCCACCCGTACCGTCGGCCGCGTCATCATCGAGGCCCTCCTCCTGTGGGGCCTGCTCGGCCGCGGCATGGACGGCGACGCGGACATCGACCGGGTGCTGAACGCCCCGACCAGCGAGGCATGGATCGACCCCTGGGAGAAGCATCTGCGCTCCCTGGGCGTCGAGTTCGCGCTCGGCACCGAGGTCCGGGAGGTGGAGTACGGCGGCGGCCGGGTGACCGGCGTACGGGTGGCGGCGCGCGACGGCGGCCGGCAACGCACCATCACGGCCGACCACTACGTCTCCGCTCTCCCCGTCGAGCACGCGCGCGTGACCTGGGGCCCGGCCCTGCGCGCCGCCGACCCGCAGCTCGGGCGGTGCGACGCGCTGAAGACGGACTGGATGACCGGCGTGATGTTCTACCTGCGCACGCCCACCCCCGTCGTGCACGGCCACATCAACTGCCTCGACTCGCCGTGGGCGGTCACCGCGATCGGCCAGGCGCAGTTCTGGGATGTGCGGGACTTTTCGCGTGACTACGGGGACGGGCAGGCCCACGAGTGCCTGTCCGCGATCATCTCCGAGTGGGACAAGCCCGGCATCCTGTACGGCAAGACGGCCCGCGAGTGCGCCAAGGACGAGATCGTCGCCGAACTGTGGGCCCAGCTGAAGGACGGACTGAACGACTCCGGCAAGACGACGCTCAGGGACGAGGACCGGCTCGGCTGGTTCATGGACCCGGCGGTGACGGGCCTCGGCGGCCCCGCCCCGCAGAACCGCGAACAACTCCTCATTCACCCCGCCGGCACCCTCTACCACCGCCCGTCGGCGAGAACAGCGGTGCCGAACTTCTTCCTCGCGGGCGACTACGTCCGTACGGATGTGGACCTGGCGACCATGGAGGGCGCCAACGAATCCGCGCGACGCGCCGTCAACGCACTCCTGGACGCGGACCATTCGCCTGCTGAACGGTGTCGCGTCTGGGAGTTGTTCCGGCCGCCGGAGATGGAACCCCTCAAGCGGGTCGACGAGGTGCGTTATCGGCTGGGGCTGCCGAATACCTTCGACCTGGGGTAGTACCCGGCACCGGGTCGTGCCGGAAGGGCCGCTACTTGGCGCATCGGATTCCGCAGAATGCCACGCCGGCGGTGACAGCCGCGTCACCGCCTACGGCGCGACGTGGCGCACCCGGCCGCAGGACGGTGTTGATCGGCCGTCCGCCCTTGTCCCGTGCGGCTCAGGGCAGCGGGACAACGTCAGAGGACCTCGCGGCGCAGGGCGCGGGTGATGGGCTCCATGGCCTGACGGGTGTTGAGGCAGTGGTGCGTCACGGGGAGGGTGTGATGTGCGAGGGGGTGGCGCGTCATCGGCTGCCACCGTCGTGCCGACGCGGCGGGGACGACGGTGTCATCGCGGGCGCTCCATACGGTGATCGGGTACTCAAGCGGCCTGGGGCAGGGCCCGTAGTCGTAGGCGTCGAACAGGGCGAGGTCGGTACGCAGGGCCTGTAATGCCTCCCGGCGCCGTCGCGGGTGTCCGTCCCGTGGCAGGGGGATCGCAAGAGCGGTGGCGAGGGAGATCAGGGTTTCGTCGTCCATGGCCCGGCTGTTCAGGTCGAAGCCCGCGTATTCGGGTGGCGAGAAGGCCGCGCAGGCGTGGAGGGCGAGGGCCGGCCGGCGTCGGCGGGCGAGTTCCCAGGCGGTCTCGTAGCCGAGGGCCGCGCCCATGCTGTGTCCGAAGATCAGCAGGGGTTCCGTGACGTGGTGCAGCAGCCTGTCGGCAAGCCGGGTCGCGAGGGCCGCGAGGCCGGGGGCGGGTGCCGTTCCATCGGTCCGCCCGCCGGAACAGCGGGCGGACAGGATGCGGAATCCGGGGGTGAGGTAGCGGATCCAGTGCGCGAAGTCCGCGGCGGAGCCTCCCGCGCCGGGCAGGAGCAGCACGGCGGCCCCCGGACTGTCGCTCCATCCCTGCTCGGGCGCCAGATCCCACAGCAGACCGTCACCGAGTGCTCTCACGGTCGGAGCGTTCCCCTCCCCCTCCCCCTCTCCCCTTCCACCTTCGCCCTCATCACTCTTTCGCGGGAATACTCCGATGCTCTCTTTTCCGTACCTCGTGGCATGGGCAGATCCCCGAACGTCCGGTTGAGGGGGTTCTGCTGTGGGGGGCGGAGATGGATCGTGCAGCCGACAGCCGCGTGGGCGAAGTCCGTCGCGGCGTCGATGTGGCGGTCGTCGGGGTCGCGCTGCGTCTCCCCGGCGGGCTGAACGACCTGGACGCGCTGTGGTCCGCGCTTCTCGAAGGCCGGGACCTGGTCACGCGGATGCCCGCCGGACGGTTCGACGCGCGGGAGTTCGTCGATGCCGATCCGCGACGGCCGGGGCGCAGCTATACGGCGGCGGCCGGGGTCCTCGACGACATCGCGGGCTTCGACGCGGAGTACTTCTCCCTCTCCCCGCGCGAGGCCGAGCGCATGGACCCGCAGCAGCGCATCCTGCTGGAGCTGGCCGCCGAGGGAGTGGACGACGCCGGTATCGACCCGGCCCGCCTGGCCGGTTCCGCCACCGGGGTCTACGTCGGTGTGTCCCACCACGCCTACGCCAACCTCCAGTTGAGCCGGCTGGAGACCGTTGACGGGCACACCATGGCCGGTCTCGCGAGCGGTAACACCGCGGGCCGTCTCTCCCACGCCTTCGACCTGCGTGGTCCCAGCCTGGCCGTGGACACCGCCTGCTCGTCGAGTCTGGTCGCCCTCCACCAGGCGTGCGCGTTCCTCGGCTCCGGCGGGGAGATGGCGCTGGCCGCCGGGGTCAACCTCCTCGTCGGGCCCCAGGAGTTCGTCGGCTTCGCGAAGGCGTCGATGCTCTCGCCCACCGGCCGCTGCCGCGCCTTTTCCGCCGCCGCCGACGGGTTCGTCCGGGCCGAGGGCGGCGTGCTGCTCGTCCTCAAGCCCCTCGGCCGGGCCCTCGCCGACGGTGACCGCGTCCACGCCGTGATCACGGCCACCGGAACCAACAGCGACGGCCGCACCCCCGGCCTGGCCCAGCCCAGTGCCCGGGCGCAGGCCGCCCTGCTGCGCCTGGTGTACGGCCCGCCGGGGCCGGACGCCCGCGAGCTGGTCTACATGGAGGCGCACGGCACCGGCACGCCCGTGGGCGACCCGGTGGAGTGCGAGGCCGTCGCGGCGGCCCTGGCCGGCAGGTGCTCCGCGCTCTCGCCGCTGCCCATCGGGTCGGTCAAGACCAACCTCGGGCACCTGGAATCCGCGTCGGGGCTGGCCGGGCTGCTCAAAGCCCTCCTCGTCCTGCGCCACCGCGTCATCCCGCCCTCCCTGCACGGCCTTCCGGTCAATCCGGCCATCGACTTCCCTCGCCTGGGCCTGGCCCCCGTCAGCGCCGTCACCCCGCTGGCGACGTCGTCCGGCGGGCTGGTGGGCGTCAACTCCTTCGGGTTCGGCGGTTCCAACGCCCATGCGGTCCTCGCGCCCGCCCCCGCGCCCGCCCCTCGGCGGGATGTGCCCGAGGGCCCTCGGGCGGTGCTGGTCTCCGCGCGCACCGCCGGCGCCCTCGCCGCGGCCGCCACCGGGCTCGCCGACCACCTCGACACGGTGGGCGCCGACCCCGGCACGTTCTACGACATCGCCCACACGACCTTCACCCGCCGCGGCAGGCACTCCTGCCGTCGCGTGGTCCTGGCCGCCGACGCCCGTACCGCCGCCGCCCGGCTGCGGGCCGGCGCAGGGGCCCCGCCCGTTCCCGTCCTCGGCCGCGGGGCCGTCGCCTTCGTCTACAGCGGCAACGGCTCCCCGTGGACGGGAATGGGCCGCCGGTTGCTGACCGCCTCCGAGGGCGGGCCGGGGGCGGCGGCGTTCCGGGACGCCGTCGCCGAGGCCGACGCGGTCCTGTCGCCCCTGCTCGGCTGGTCCGTGAGGGACGAGCTGGCCCGCGGTGAGGACACGGTCCGGCAGGCGCGGACGGAGATCGCCCAACCGTTGCTGTTCACCGTGCAGGTGGCGCTCACCGCCGCGCTGGAGGCGTACGGAGTGCGCCCGGCCGGTGTCGCCGGGCACAGTGTCGGCGAGGTCGCCGCCGCCCACGCCTGCGGCGCGCTCGACCTCGTCTCCGCCGCCCAAGTCATCACCCACCGCAGCCGGGCCCAGGCCCGTACCGCCGGCTCCGGGCGGATGGCCGCCGTGGGACTGCCTCCCGGGAGGGCGCTGGAGGAGCTGGCGCCCTTCGAGGGGCTGCTGGAGCTGGCCGCCGTCAACAGCCCCCGCGACGTGACGATCGCCGGCGACGAGGCCGCCCTCGACGCGCTGGCCCGGAAGCTGGCCGGACAGGGCGTCTTCTTCCGGATGCTCGACCTCGACCACGCCTTCCACACCCGGCACATGGACCCCATCGAGGCGGAGCTGCACACCGCACTGGCCGCGCTGAGCCCACAGGCCGGGACACTCCCGTTCGCCTCGACCGTCACCGGCGCCCTCCAGCAGGGCGTATCCCTGACCGGGCCGTACTGGTGGCACAACGTCCGCCGGCCCGTGCGGCTGCCGGACGCCGTGCAGGCACTGGCGGACACGGGCTGCGACGCCTTCGTGGAGATCGGCCCGCACCCCGTCCTCGCCCACTACCTGCGCCGCATCCTCGGCACGGACGACACCGGGCCCACCCTGGTGCTCCCCACACTCGCGCGGGACCAGGACGGGCCCGAGGACCTGGAACGGACCGTCACCGCCCTGCTCGCCGCCGGCGCACGTACCGACGCCGGCAGTCTCTTCCCCCTGCCGGGCCGGGTCCGGGACCTGCCCGCCTACCCCTGGCAGCGGGAACACCACTGGCACGGTTCGCCCCGTTGGTTCAGCACGGGCTGCGGTGACGGCCGAAGCCACCATCCCCTCCTCGGCGAGCGCGCCGACCACGCCGAACCTCTCTGGCAACTGCGCGTCGACCCCACCCACCACCGGTGGCTCGCCGACCACGTCGTCACCGGCGCGGTCGTCCTCCCCGCCGCCGCCTTCGCCGAAGCGGCCCTCGGCGCCGGCCGTCTCCACCACCAAGGCCCCGTCCAGCTCCAGGATCTCGCCGTCGAACGGGCCCTGACCCTGCCCTTCGACGACCCCGCCATGGACGTCCGCCTCCAGACCTCGCTCGACGCGGGCGACGGCACCGTGCGCATCGCCAGCCGCGACGGCACCGGGCCCTGGCGCCCGCACGCCCGGGCCGTCGTACGCCGCCTGCTGCGCGGGCGACCGGCGCCGCAGGACATCCGGTCGGTGCGCGCCCGCCTGCCGAGAACCGTCTCCGCAGCGGACGTCCGCGCGAGGGCGGCCGCCGCGGGCATCGCCTACGGTCCGGCCTTCCGCGTTCTCACCGGCCTGGAGGCCGGCGACGGCGAGGTCCTGGCCCGGTACGCGCTGCCCGCACCCCCTGAGCCGGACACGACCGCCCCGTACGTCCTTCACCCGGCCCTCCTCGACGGCGCTCTCCAGGCAGGGGCCCCTCTCCTCGCCCAGGACGGCACCGGGGAGGACCACGCGCCCGACGCCCCCTACCTCCCCGCGGCCATCGCGGTGCTGCGCGTCTGGGCCGAGGCCCCCGCCGAGGGGTGGATCCATGTACGCCGCCGCGAGGCCACCGTGCGGGAGGTGACCTGGGACATCCGCCTCCTGGACGGCCAGGGCCAGGTCATCGCCGAGGTCGAGGAGTGCCGGCTGCGCCGCTTCGAGACCGCCGCCGGCGCCGCGCCCAGGCACCTTGCCACGGTCCTGCACGCGGCGCCCCGCACCTCCGGCCCGGTCGACCCGGCCCCGCGCCTGCCCGCGGTGCGGGAACTGGCCCGTGCGGCCGGGCGCTCGGTTGCCGGGTCCTGGGACGGCGAACGCTATGTCCGAGGCACCGCCCTGGTCGACCGGCTCAGCGCGCACTTCACCCTTCGGGCCTTGCGCGTCCTGGCGCCCGGAGCCACCACCCACACGCCCGACAGCCTCATCGCCGCCGGCGCGCTCCCCGTATACCGGCGCATGCTCCACGCCGCCCTCGACCAGGCCGAACGCGTGGGACTGCTGCGCCGGGACGGTGACGCCGGCTGGACGCCGACCACCCGTCCCGACCCCCACGGCGTGCTGGACCAGCTGCTCCGAGCGGCCCCCGCGTGCGCCACGGAAGCGACGCTGCACACCTACTGCGGCACCCTGCTGCCCGAGGTGCTCCTCGGCCGCCACGACGCCCACGCCATGCTCTTCGACGAGAGCGGCCGCCACTGGGTGGAGAACTACTATTCCGCCAGTGTCGTGGCCCGCCACGAGAAGGCCCTGGCGGCCGCCTTCGTCCGCGAGCTCGTCCGGCGCTGGCCCGAGGGCCGGCCCCTGCGCGTCCTGGAAGTCGGCGCCGGCACCGGAGCGTTGACAGCGGCACTGCTCGACGTCCTGACGCCCGGACGCGCGCACTACACGTTCACCGACATCTCCACGGCGTTCTTCCCGCGCGCCCGCGCCCGGTTCGCCGGCCATGACCACATCGTCTACCGCCCGCTCGACCTGGACCGGGACCCGGTCTCCCAGGGGTTCGCCCCGGGCGCGTACGACCTCGTCGTGGCCGACAACGTCCTGCACACCACCGCCCGGCTGCGCGAGACCGTCACCCGTCTCGCCGGTCTGCTCGGCGAGGGCGGGCACCTGCTGGCTGCCGAGACCCACAACCTGGACCGGTTCCTGCCCTGCTTCGGCCAGCTGACGAGCTTCTGGGACACCGACGACGCCGATCTGCGGCCTCATTCCCCGCTCCTGACGGCCGCGCAGTGGCACGAGCTGTTCACCGCCCATGGTTTCGACGAGACGGCCCGGCTGAACGGGGACGAGGCCCAGGCCGACCACTCCGTACTCGTCGCGCGCCGCGCGCCGGCACGGACCGGCAACCGGCACGCCCCCGGCTCCGAGGACCGCGCCACGGCCCCCGATGACACCCCCGCGACCAGCTGGATCGTCGCCGCCGAGCAGCCGGACGACCAGCTCGCCCACGCCCTCGCGGACGCCCTCGGCCCGGCGCGGGACGCCCCCGTGTCCGTCGTCCGGGCCACCACCGACCCTGACGAGTGGGCCGCCCGGCTACGGCCCGACGAGCCCCGGCCCCAACTGGTTCTCCTCCTGGGCACCGGCGGCACGGAGGTTCTCACCGCCCCCGACCGCGACCGGGCCGGCCTCGAACGGGCCGTCACCCGCACCGCCGTTCTGCGCGCCGTCGCCCAGGTCTGCGCGCAGCTGCCCCCTGCGGTCGCCCCCGTCCTGTGGCTGATCACCCGCCCGTCGGGAGCCGTGCCCGGGGCGGGGACCGGCCTGGAACCGGCCGACTGCGTACCGTGGGCGGTCGCCCGTATCCTCGCCAACGAGCAGCACCGGCCCGCTGTCAGGCGGCTGGCCTTCGCACGCGGGCCGTCGCCGGAGGCCGACGCCGCCCGCCTGGCACGCGAACTGCTGGAGCCGACGGACGAGGACGAGATCGTCCTCACCCCCGCCGGCCGCTTCGTCCCCCGGCTGTGCGACCTGCCCGCCGCCACCGCCCCGGCCGACGGGCGCTGCCACCGGCTGCGGCTGCGCCGGCCGGGGCTCGGCTTCGGACTCGACTGGGTGCCCGCGCCCGCCCCACCCGCCCCCGGCCCTGGTGAGGTGACCATCGAGGTACGGGCGGCGGGGCTCAACTACCGTGACGTCCTGCTGGCCAGCGGCTCCCTGCCTCCTGGAGCCGAGGTCCCCGCCCCTGGTGAACACGGCCTGGGTCTGGAGTGCGCGGGCGTCGTCACCGCCGTCGGCGAGGGCACGGGACTCGCTGTGGGGGACCGGGTCTTCGCCTGCGCGACCGGCGCTCTGGCCTCGCACGTCGTCGTCCCCGCCGTGAGCACCGGGCGCGTCCCGGACGGGATGTCGTACGCCGAGGCGGCGACCCTGCCCGTCGCCTTCTTCACCGTGCACCATTCCCTGGAACACCTGGCCCGTCTCGGGGAAGGGGAGACACTCCTCGTCCACGGCGGCGCCGGCGGCGTGGGCCTCGCCGCCCTTCAGTACGCGCGGCACGTCGGCGCCCGGACCGTCGTCACCGCCGGCAGCCCCGCCAAGCGCGCGCTGCTGTCCCTGCTGGGTGCCTGTCACGTCCTGGACTCCCGCACGCTCGGTTTCGCCGACCAGGTGCGCGAAGCGACCGGCGGAGAGGGCGTCGACGTCGTCCTCAACTCCCTTGCGGGCGAGGCCATCGCCCGCAATCTCGACACCCTCCGCCCCGGCGGCCGCTGCGTCGAACTCGGCAAGCGCGACATCCACGGCGGCGGCCGCCTGGCCCTGCGGGCCTTCGGCGACAACCTGTCCTTCCACGCCGTCGACGCCCTCCGCATGCTCAGCCGGCAGCCCGACCTGTCGGCACGGCACTTCGCCGACCTCACCCACCGCGTCCGGCAGGGGATCTACCGGCCGCTGCCGCACCACCTCCACCCGGCCCACGACGTCATGGCCGCGTTCACCCTGCTGCGCCGCTCGCACCACGTCGGCAAGGTGGTCATCAGCCTCACTCCGCCGCCACGCCTCACCGAGGTCCCCCGGCGTCTCGTCTGTGACCCCGACGCCACGTACCTCGTCACCGGAGGTCTCACCGGGCTGGGAGCCGCCACCGCGGGCTTCCTCGCCGACCGGGGAGCCCGCCGCCTCGCCCTCGTCTCCCGCCGCGGCCCCGCCACCCCGGGCGCCGACGCCCTGGTCACCGACCTGGCCCGACGCGGCGCCACCGCCACGGTCCACGCCGCCGACGTCGCCGATCCGGCCGCCATGACCGCCGTCCTCACCAGCATCGCCGCCACGGGACGGCCCCTGCGCGGTGTCGTCCACTCGGCGATGGTGGTGAGGGACGCGCTGCTGGCCGAGCTGAGCGACGAGAGCGTCGAAGCGACCCTCGCGCCGAAACTGAGCGGCACCATGGTCCTGGACCGCCTGACCCGCGGAACACCCCTGGACTTCTTCGTCGTCCACTCGTCCGCCTCCGCCACCGTCGGCCTCCGCGCCCAGGCGGCCTACGCCGCGGGCAACCTCGTCATGGAGGGGATCGTCCGCGCGCGCCGGGCGGCCGGGCTCCCCGGCCTGGCCGTGGGGTGGGGGCTGTCCGGAGAAGTGGGAGTGGCGGCCGCGGGGGAGGTCGTCGAGGTGCTGGCGCGCATGGGGCTCGCCCCCATGTCCACCGGCCAGATCCTCACCGCCCTCGAAGACCTCATGACCCGTCCGGGAGGCGGCCCGGGCGTCGCGCAGGTGGCCCACATCGACTTCGGCCGGCTGGCCACGATCCTTCCGGGCCTGCACACACCGCGGTTCGGCGGACTCCTGTCCGAGCAGCCACCCGGTGACCGGACCGACGAAACCCTCCGCCCGTCCGGCAGCGGTCCCGCCCTCACCCGGGACACGCTCGCCGATCTGCTCGTCACCCTCGTCGCCCGCGTCACCCAACGTGCCCCCGAACGCGTCGACCGCACCAGCAGCATGGACGCGCTCGGCATGGACTCCCTCATGGCCACCGAACTGGTCGTCAGTCTCCAAAGCGAACTGGCCCACGAGATCCCCACCATGGAGGTCGTCAACGCCGACAGCATCGACGACCTCGCCTCCCGCATCCTCAGCCTCCTCGGCACGCCCGCCGGCCCATGACCACGCCCGGCACAGCCTCGACGAGGGATGCGCCTCCCGGACGGCGGGCTGTGCCGCTGCCGCCGGGCCGTCGCCGGGCAGCCACGCCCGTGGTCTGACCGGGGCTCTTCCTGCTGGGCCTCGACTGTGACCCCCGGCCTGGAGGACGGCCTCAAGCCCGGCGTCACCGCACCGCACTGCGCTGGATCTCTGTGGGCTATCCCTCTGGTTGAGCCCCCGGTGCGGTAGTGGCGTGCGTAATGGTTCTCAGGTGTTCAACCGACTCGATTTTCGCGATGAGGTCCGTGTCGGCCACGGGACGCCTGCTGACGGGCGGAATGTAGAGCGTAAGTCCCTGATGCAATTGGTCGTGGTGCTGTTCCATGTCGGCCAGGGTGAAACGTACGACCGAGGCGTCGAAGAGCGGGTGCGGGCTGCTGTAGACCGCGGCGACCTCGTGCTCCGGCGGATAGAAACGGAGCAGATATTCCTTGATCCGGAAGAACCGTTCCGGATTGTTGGGCGCGCTGGAATAGAGGACGGATTCCACTGCCCCTACCTGCCAGAGCAGGCAGGGAACGTCGGCTTGCAGGGGACGCTGCCGGACCAGGAGGTCCGTGGCCTCGTACATCTGCAGACCGTCGATGGCCGGATCGAAGTCCAGGTCGATGACCATCGTGTCCAGCGCGGAAACGGCGGGAAGAACCTTGGCCTCCAGTCCCAGATACGGCGCGGCGTCAAGAATTTGACGTGTCGGGTAGACGTAGACCAAAGGGTGGCCGTAGGTCGCAAACGTCACAGGAGGGTGATCGAGGGCGGCCGCGAGCACCATGGCGCTCATGGTGTCGTACGCCTTGAGGCGGTTCTCGTCCTCCTTGTAGCTGACCGGATGAAGATCGGTGACGCGACCGCACAGGTCCCGCAGGTGGGCCATACCCGCCGGAAGAGTGGGTACCGCCAGAATTTCCTGCGACCGACGGCAGGCGGACTCAGTCTCCCGCGTCACATGTTCAATCCCTTTGATGCCCAGGCCGACGATACAGATGTCCGGCTCTCGGCGGTTGGCCTGCGAAGCCATATTCGCTCCCCTGCGTGCCGTCATCGGAAGAGGGCCAGCATTTCCGTGATCCGTTCGAAGCGGTTCTCAGGCGACTCTTTGATCGTGCGGCTCAGCCGCTCGATCTCCGCTCGACGCGCATGGTCGGACGGCTCCAGAGCCACGATGTCGTGGTTGATCAGAGCGAACCTGATGGTGACGTGCAGGGCACCGGGGAAGAACGCTTCCACCCTGGAGAGATCCCGCGACAGCAGGACCTCTCGCTCCTCGTCCGTCAGGTCGTAGTCCCTCAGGGCACTCCCGGGGTCCGACTCGACGGCGGTCCGGAACTGCTCGTCCAGAAGCGCCCGGTCAAGAACCTCTTGCATGGCCGTACGGGACATACGCCCCTCCTTGCTCCGAACTGGCAGCCGGACTTCCGGCGCCGACACGGCCGGGTCCTCCGTCGCCCCATCCTCTGCGCACACGGGCCGTACACGCCTGTCGGATACTGCCGGACAGGTGACGGACGGGCCCAGGTGCCGCAAGTGCGGGCCGGCGGCCCGGAGCGCGGGCCGGGATCGCGCGCGACACGCCGGGGCGAGCGAGCCGACGAACGACTTGTGCCTCGTACTCGACGACGGCGAGTGGTTCATGAGGCAGCTCGGCACCGACGGATCAGTCGCCTGCTGGGCCTTCTACGGCCCTGACCTGACGCGATCGTGTACGCGCCTGTCGCCCGATGAGCTACGCACCGACGGAGTTCGGGACTGCTGCATGGGTTCCGTCCGGTACGGCACGGTCCAGCGTCCGTACCGGACGGAAGAGAGGCAGCGTGGGGCCGCTCTGCCTACCCGCTGGCGCAGACAACGAATGCGTGCAAATTGACGGGGACGGACCCCAGGTTGGCCCCTGTAACCGTCCAGGAATTGACGTCGGCTTCGGAAGCGGACAGGTGAGTCTGCAGAGGGTTGCTTTCGAACTCCCCTCCACCGCCGGTAGGAGTTGTACCGGCCGGGCAAAATGCTGCGGTGGAGCGGTCCTGTCCAGGGGGAACCGATTCCGATGGGCCGGTGACCTCGGTGTAGGTCACCTGGATTTTGCGCTTGTTGCCTGATGTGCTGCTGGCATCCTCTTGTGCGGTGGCAACTCCTGCGCCGACAGCAAGTGTTACGAGTACCGCGATCACGAAAGTTCTGGTGCGCTTCATTCATTTCCGCCTTGCGTTGCGGTGGCCTTGGACCTTCTCTCTTCCCATGACATCCACACGCGCTCGATCAATCACTCAAGCAGTCCAAGGAAATCGATTCCGCACCCTCGAAAAGAGCAATCTCATACCGGAACCCGGCCATCAACCGCCGGCAGCCAAATATCGAGCTTGAGAAGTCAGTGCGCCAGCCCACGCAGGATCGCGGTCTCCACCGGCGAGAAGTCCCTGCGTGGGCGGTCGAGCCGGAGCGGTCCGGACGGGCTGAGACCCGGCTGCCCCAAGAAGCGCGGGGTCTTCCCTCTGTGCGGCTGGCCGGCGTGCACCAGGAACGGGTGGCACAGGTAGACATCGCCCGCGCGGCCCGTGGCCTGGGCCGTCGGGCGGTGCGCGCTGGCCGCCTGCGCGCGCTGCGCCAGTTGTCCGGCGTCCAGACCGCCCACGCCCTCGGGTTCCAGGACCCGTGCCACGTCCAGGTGGGAGCCGACGCGCAGGCGGGTGGGCGCGTCGTCCTCCGTCACGTCCGAGAACAGGAAAAGCATCAGTAGCGCGCGGTCCTTGGATGCAACGTTCGCGCGCCAGGTCATGTAGTCACCGGGATCGGACTCGGGGCCGGGGAAGCTCACATCGACGTGCCACCCGTCGACGACGGCCGGCGTGTTCCCGGGAAAGCGGATCACGAAGCCGCCCAGGCTGGCGCGTGGCCGCCAGCAGCCCTTTCCTACGAGGGTGTCGAACGCGGCATGCAGGCGTGGGGTATTGGCCGCCGCCTCGAACGGCGCCTGTGTGTAGTCCGGTCGTGTCGCCACCGGGCTCGGCCAGGTAGAGGCATCGCCGGGGTCGGCGTCGAGATCCCGCCAGATGATCCTGCGGCACTCGTCGGCGAGTTCCCGCGAGAACGCGCCCTCGATCCGAACGAAGCCGTCCTCGATGAAGGCATTCACCCACATGTCGTCGAACACAAGCACACCCTGCCCGTCGAAGCGCCGACAACGCCAAGGATTATCCGCTCCGCCGTCCACCGCCATGAGACGTGCGCACCGTCGGGCGGGCATGCGGTGCGCCACCGCGCCCACCGCATTCGTCCTGGCCACGCAGGAGATGGACATCACGACCCCGCACCCCGGGGCGAGCTCCGTGACGTCCACCGGGCGGGCATGCGGGCCAGCGCCGAGGGCCGGCCGAGTGGGGCGTCCCCAAGTCCCCCGACGGCGACCTGTACCGCCGCTCCACGCACTACAGCAGCGGTCACACGCTGGGGCTGGGATCGAGGACCGGGCGGGCGCCCTCCTGGAGAAGCCGGGAGGGAGAACCGCTCCCCGAAAGGAGGACACCGGCCTCTTGGCAGACATGGTGCCATGTGAAATGTTACTGCTGTGGTCATGACATTGTCGTCGCGCATCGCCCGCACGTCCGGCAGCCCGGACGTGATCATCATCGGGGCCGGAGTGGTCGGCGCGGCCTGCGCCCACTACGCCACCCGTGCTGGACTGTCCGTCACCGTTCTGGACCGCGGTCCCGTCGCGGGCGGCACCACCGGCGCCGGCGAAGGAAATCTCCTGGTCTCCGACAAGGAGCCGGGCCCCGAGCTGGAACTGGCCCTGCACTCGTCCCGGTTGTGGCGCGAGCTGGCCGAGGAACTGCCGGTGGCCGTCGAGTACGAGGCGAAGGGCGGTGTCGTCGTCGCCTCCGACGAGACCCGCCTCGCGGCCCTGCGCGCTCTCGCCGCGGCGCAGTCCGACGCCGGGGTCGATGCGCGCGAGGTCCCCGGCGGGCGGCTCCACGAGCTGGAGCCGCACTTGGCCGAAGGGATGGCCGGCGGGATCCACTACCCCCAGGACGCGCAGGTCCAGCCCGCCCTGGCCGCCGCCCATCTGCTGCGCGCGTCGGGTGCCGAGGTGCGCTGCGGGGAGGAGGTCACGGCGGTGCTCACCGCCGCCGACGGGGCGGTGTGTGGCGTGGCCACCGCGTCCGGCGCCCGCCTGCTCGCGCCGCACGTGGTGAACGCGGCGGGGACGTGGGGCGGTGACGTGGCCCGGATCGCCGGCGTGCGGCTGCCCGTCCTCCCCCGGCGCGGCTTCGTCCTGGTGACCGAGCCGTTGCCGCGCGTCGTCCGCCACAAGGTGTACGCGGCCGACTATGTCGCCGACGTCGCGAGCGGTTCGGCGGCGCTACAGACGTCCGCCGTGGTCGAAGGCACCCCGGCGGGACCGGTGCTGATCGGTGCGAGCCGCGAGCGGGTCGGCTTCGACCGCACGCTCTCCGTCGAGGTCCTGCGCCGGCTCGCCCAGCGGGCGACCGCGCTGTTCCCGGTGCTCGGCGGGGTGCGGGCGATCCGTACGTACGCGGGTTTCCGCCCCTATCTGCCCGATCATCTGCCGGCCATCGGTCCCGACCCCCGTGTGCCGGGTCTGCTGCACGCGTGCGGCCATGAGGGGGCGGGCATCGGTCTGGCCCCCGTCACCGGCGTGCTGACGGCTGCCGCGCTCACGGGTTCCGTGCCGCCCCTGGACCCCCGTCCCTTCCGGCCCGACCGCTTTCCCGACCTCTCCGGAGCCCCCGTCCGATGACCCCGTTGACACGCAGTACCGAGGAAAGGCGGACCTCATGAAGCCGCGTCGCACGACGAGCCGCGGGCACAATCGTCCGGCGGGCGGGGCGCGAAGCCGTCCGACGCCCCATGATGTGGTGGCGGCCGAACCGGGCGCCGCCTTCGAGATCACCTTCGACGGCCGGCCCGTCGCCGCCCTGCCCGGCCAGTCCGTCGCCGCCGCGCTGTGGGCCGCGGGCATCCTGGCCTGGCGTACCACCCGCGGCCGTGGCCGGCCACGCGGCGTCTTCTGCGGCATCGGCCAGTGCCACGACTGCCTGGTCACCGTCAACGGCACCCCGAACCGCCGCGCCTGCCTCCTCCCGGCCGCACCCGGCGACGCCGTCACCACCCAGGAGGGTCCGGGCCGTGCCGACCTCGCCGTCTGACGCGCCACGCCACGGCCCCTCCGGTGAGCGTCCCGGACCATCCCCGCACGCCTACGACCTCGTGGTGATCGGCGCGGGACCCGCGGGCCTGGCCGGAGCCGTCACCGCCGGCGAACTCGGGCTGCGTACCGCCCTGGTGGACTCGGACGGGCTGACCGGCGGGCAGTTCTACCGCAGTCCCCCGCCCGCCCTCGGCGCCCGCCGCCCGGAGGCGCTGCACCATGGCTGGTCCGCGTATGCGGGCCTCCGCGACCGCCTGCGCCGCTGTCCGGCCGTCAGCCATCTCCCCCGGCACCACGTCTGGAGCGTGGTACGCGATCCGGGCCGCGCCGGCCTGTGGACGGTCCACGCCCTCACCGGTCCCGACGGCACGGACCGCACCCCGGTGCGTCTGACCGCCCGCGGAGTCCTCATCGCGACGGGTGCCGTCGAACGCCATCTTCCCTTCCCCGGCTGGACGTTGCCGGGCGTGGTCAGCGCGGGGGGCGCCCAGGCCATGCTCAAGTCGGGGCTGGTCCTCCCCGGGCGGCGGATCGTCGTCGCGGGCAGCGGTCCGCTGCTGCTGGCCACCGCGACCTCGCTCACCGGCGCGGGCGCCGACGTCCCGGCGCTCGTCGAGGCCGCCGGATACCTCGGTTACGCCCGCCACCCCGGCGCCCTCACCGCCAACCCGGACAAGGCCGCCGAGGCCGTCGTCCACGGCAGTGCCCTGCTGCGTCACCGGGTCCGGGTGCACACCCGCAGCGCGGTCACCGAAGCGCACGGGACGGACCGTGTCGAAGCCGTGACGGTCTCCCGTCTGGACCGGCGGTGGCGGCCCGTTCCCGGCACCGCCCGTCGCATCTCCTGCGACGCGGTGGCCGTCGGCCACGGCCTGGTCCCGCAGATCGACCTGGCCACCGCACTCGGGTGCGCCGTGCGCCGGACCGCCGACGGCAGCCACGCGGTGGCCACCGACCGCGGTCTGGCCACCTCGGTGCCCGGCGT
Organism: Candidatus Streptomyces philanthi; assembly: GCF_059553635.1. Lineage (NCBI taxonomy): Bacteria > Bacillati > Actinomycetota > Actinomycetes > Kitasatosporales > Streptomycetaceae > Streptomyces > Candidatus Streptomyces philanthi. The sequence continues at coordinate 22,410 of NZ_JCANQV010000006.1, read as the reverse complement.
CTGGGCGGCCGGCGAGAGCCGCGGCATCGGCGGTGCGGCGGCCGCCCTGGCCGAGGGCGAACTGGCCGGTCTCACTGCCGGAGCCCGGCTCCGCGGCGAGATGCCGCCGCCCGCGCGCACCGCGGGACTGCGCCGCCGGATCGCCCGCATGAGGGCCTTCGCCGACGCGATGGCCGCCGTGCACGCCCCGGGCCCCGGCTGGACCGACTGGCTCACCGGCGACACCGAGGTGTGCCGGTGCGAGGAGGTCACCGCGGACCGCGTCCGCGAGGCCGCCGCGGACCTCGGTGCCCACGACACCCGTACGGTCAAGCTCCTCACCCGGGCCGGGATGGGCTGGTGCCAGGGCCGGATCTGCTCCACGGCCGTCACCTGCCTGGCCGGACGGCACATGGCGTCCGGAGCACCCGGCGCGGGACCGGCTCCCGACCGCCGCCCGCTCGCCGCCCCCGTCCCCCTGTCCGCACTGGCCGAACTCCCCCCGGCGGGCGCGGGAACGCCCGCTCCCGAAGAACGGGCATGACGTCCGGGCCCGCGCGGCCCGGAGAGGACCTGCCGCCTCCTCGCACCCCGGCCCCCGTGGCCACCGACCTCCGCACCCACGCGCACCCGTATTCCGTAGGAGCCCCCATGGACACCAGTACCTCCTGGAGCACCACCCGCCCCTGGCGCGGCATCATGGTCGCCACCGCGCTCCCCCTGCGCGACGACCTCTCCGTCGACCACGACGCCTACGCCGACCACGTGCGTTTTCTGCTCGACAACGGTTGCGACGGCGTCGTTCCCAACGGCTCGCTCGGCGAGTACCAGACGCTGACGGACGAGGAGCGCGCCCGGGTGGTGACGACGGCCGTCGCGGTGGCCGGCGGCGCTCGGGTCATGCCCGGCGTCGCCGCGTACGGCGCCGCCGGGTCCCGCCGCTGGACCGAGCAGGCGGCCGAGGCGGGCTGCGGCAGCGTCCTGCTGCTTCCGCCGAACGCCTATCGCGCCGAGCCTGCCGCGGTACGTGACCACTACGCCGAGGTGGCCTCGGTGGGCCTGCCGGTGGTCGCGTACAACAACCCGATCGACACCAAGGTCGACCTCGTCCCCCCGCTCCTCGCCGAGCTGCACGCGGCCGGGCACATCGTGGCCGTCAAGGAGTTCAGCGGTGATGTCCGCCGGGCCTACGAACTCGCCGAACTCGCCCCGGGCCTGGACCTCCTCATCGGGGCCGACGATGTCCTGCTCGAACTGGCCCTCGCGGGCGCGGTCGGCTGGATCGCCGGTTACCCGAACGCCTTCCCGGCCTCCTGCGCCGAGCTGTTCCACGCCGCGACCGCGGGCGACCTCGACCGGGCCCTGCCGCTGTACAAGTCCCTGCACTCCCTGCTGCGGTGGGACTCCAAACCCGAGTTCGTGCAGGCCATCAAGGCGTCCATGGACCTCGTGGGCCGCCGCGGCGGCCCGACCCGTCCGCCGCGGCTGCCGCTGACGGGGCCGGCCGGGCAGGCCGTGCGGTCCGCCACCGGCAAGGCCCTCGCCGACGGACACCGCTGACGGACACCGGCCAGGACGGGAGGAACCCACGATGCGTACCCGCCATGTCTTCCATGCCGTCGACTCCCACACCGAGGGCATGCCCACCCGGGTCATCACCGGCGGTGTCGGGGTGATCCCCGGTGCCACGATGGCCGAGCGCCGGCTGCACTTCATCGCGCACCTGGACCACCTCCGTACGCTGCTGATGTACGAGCCGCGCGGGCACTCCGCGATGAGCGGCGCCATCCTCCAGCCGCCCACACGGGCCGAGGCCGACTACGGCGTCCTGTACATCGAGGTCTCCGGGCTCCTGCCCATGTGCGGGCACGGCACCATCGGTGTGGCCACGGTGCTCGTCGAGACCGGGATGGTGCCGGTGACCGAGCCGGTCACACGCGTCACCCTGGACACCCCGGCCGGGCTGGTCCCCGTCGACGTCCGTGTCGAGGACGGCGCCGCCACATCGGCGTCCTTCACCAATGTGCCCGCGTTCTGCGTCGCCCTGGAGCGCACCGCCGAGGTGCCGGGCCTCGGGACCGTGACGTACGACCTCGCGTTCGGCGGGAACTTCTACGCCTTCGTCGAACTCGACGCCCTGGGGCTGCCGTTCGACCGTGACCACAAGGACGAACTGCTCGCAGCGGGCCTTGCGGTCATGGACGCCGTCAACGCCTCCCCGGACCGGCCCGTCCATCCCGTCCGGCCCGAGATCGCCGGGCTCAAGCACGTCCATCTCACGGCGCCCGGCTCCGACGCACGGCACTCGCGGCACGCGATGGCCATCCACCCGGGCTGGTTCGACCGCTCACCGTGCGGCACCGGCACTTCCGCGCGCATGGCGCAGCTGCACGCCCGCGGTGAGCTGCCCCTGCACCAGGACTTCGTCAACGAGTCCTTCATCGGCACGCGGTTCACCGGCCGTCTGATCGAGGAGGCGACGGTGGGACCGGTCCCCGCGGTGGTTCCCCGCGTCACGGGACGCGCCTGGATCACGGGCACCGCCCAGTACTTCCTCGACCCCGACGACCCGTTCCCCGGAGGCTTCCTCCTGTGAACACCGCCCCGTCCCGCACGGCCCGCGCACCCCGCCGCGTGAGCAACGTGACATTGTACGCTGGGTGATCCGCTCGGCCGGGAAGGCGCGGGGGCAGGCACGAAGGGATCACCACCACCATGGGCCATCTGACACAGCACGGTCTCATCACCACGCGCGAGCGGCTGCGCGACCAGGTGGCCCACGCCCTGCACGCGGCACTGATCTCCGGCGAACTCAAGCCCGGCGAGGTCTACTCCGCACCGGCACTCGCCGAGGACCTCGGGGTCTCGGCGACGCCGGTGCGCGAGGCGATGCTCGATCTCGCGCGGGAGGGCATGGTCGAGCCGGTCCGCAACAAGGGCTTCCGGGTCACAGAGGTCGATGAGCGCGACCTCGACCAGTACACGGAGATCCGGACCCTGATCGAGGTCCCCGTGATCGGCCGGATCGCCCGGAGCGCGGCCCACGAGGACCTGGAGGCGCTGCGCCCGGTCGCCGAGGAGATCGTGCGCGCCGCCCGCGTGCACGATCTCATCGGTTATCTGGAGGCGGACCGCCGGTTCCATCTCTCGCTGCTCGCCCTGTCGGGCAACGACCGCCTGGTGGAGACCGTCGGCGATCTGCGCAAACGGTCGCGTCTGTACGGTCTGGCCGCCCTGGACGAGCGCGGCGAGCTGCTCCCGTCGGCCGAAGAGCACCTGGAGCTTCTCGACCTGATGCTGACCGGCGACGCCAAGCGCGCCGAGCGGTGCATGACCCGCCACCTGGGGCACGTACGCACCCTGTGGGCCGAGGGGAAGCAGGACCGGGCGCCGGCCAAGGCCACTGGGAGGCGCGGCGCCGCGCGCTGAGCCCGTAGGACCACGGTGCGGGACGCCGTGACGCCTCGCCACGACGCGGCGGCCCGCCGCTCCGCGCGCCGTCGGCGCGGCGGCGCGCTCGTCCGCCAACAGGCCCTGCACCAACACGTTGTTCAGCGTGGCCGGTCAGGACGCCAAGGCCCTCTTCCGCGAGGAACAGATGGGCGCGGTGGCCAACGCGCTGCGCGCCGCCTTTGCCGACTACCCGGGCGACAACACCGTGGGGCTACCTGGCCGTGCGCTACCTGACCGAGTCCCACCCGCAGGACGTGGACACCCTGCTCGGCCACTACCGCAAGGATGAGTGGGCCGCCGCCCGCACCTTGCTCACAAAGACCCTCGGCACCCGCTACGACGCCGGCTTCGCCGACTGGCCGGCCACCTGCGCGGCGGGGGCTGCGACAGCACCACGCACGCGTGGCACCGCCCCGGTCCGGCCGACCTGTCGGCCGGCCTCCGGACCGGCGCGGCGACCGTGCAGCCCGCCGCCAGGGATCTTGAACACCGCCAGTACCTCACCCGTACGGCCCAACGCCCCGGGGCCTCCGGCGGGCGGGCCGACCGGCGAGGCGCGGGGAGCGGCGGCCGCTCCTCGCCGCCGCCCGGTCGGCGACCCGGCGGGCCGCCGGATACCGTCGGAACAGTGGATTGATGGATGCGAAGCGATTCGGGGCGGGTCAGCGCCTGCGGCCGGCGTGCAGTTCCAGCTGCTGGGCCTCGAAGCGCAGACGGAAGTCGCGATCGTGCGAGACCGCGACCACCGCCCCCGGGTACGCCGCGAGCGCCGTCTGAAGGTCCTCGACCAGGTCGAGTGCGAGGTGGTTGGTCGGCTCGTCGAGGACGAGGAGGTCGGCGGGCCGGGTCACCAGGGTCGCGATCTGCAACCGCCGCCGCTGTCCCACGGACAGGGCGGCGACGGGGGCGTGCAGATCCTGTTCACGGAACAGGCCGAGGGACAGGAGCTGTTCGGCGTGCTCGTCCGGCAGACCGGGCCGCCCGGCGGCGAACGCGGCGAGCAGCGGCAGCCGCGTGGCATGCGCGGGCAGTTCCTGGGTGAGGTAGCCGATCCGGGCGGGGAGGCGTGTCGTGCCCGCGTCCGGCCGCAGGTCGCCCGCCAGGACGCGAAGCAACGTCGTCTTGCCCGCGCCGTTCTCGCCCGTGACAAGGAGGCGTCCTCCGGGTTCGATCGCCAGGAGGCCCTCCAGGTGCAGCCGTTCCCCGACCCGTACGTTGTCGAGTTCGGCGAGTGTGCCCTGGACCGGGCCGCCGACTGCCGGCGGCAGCGCCGTCGTGAACCGGAGCGGTACCGGCGGCTCCGCCACCGGGTTGCGCCGCAGCCGGTCCAGGCGTTCCCGCGCCGAGCGCACCTGCCCGCCGAGCTTCGCCTCGCTGGAGCGGCGGTGCTTGCCGAATCCCTGCTTCGGGTCACGGCCGGTGGTGGCCAGCCGCCTGCCGGCGGTCTCCAGCAGCTCCTCCGTCCGGGCCACCTCCTCGACCCAGTCCGCGTACCGCTCCTCCGCTCCGCGCCGGGCGGCGGCCTTCGCGACGCGGTAGCCGGCCCAGCCGTCGCCGTACCGGCGCACGGTGCGCTCGTCCCGGTCGATCTCAAGGATCGTGGTGGCGATGCGCTCCAGGAAGCCGCGGTCGTGGGTGACCGCGACGACGGTGCCGCGGTGTGCGCGCAGGTGTGCCTCCAGCCAGCTCACGGCCGCCGCGTCGAGGTGGTTCGTCGGTTCGTCCAGGAGCAGCAGTTCGGGGGCGGCGGCCAGGCAGCAGGCGAGCGCGAGGCGCGACCGCTCGCCGCCGGACAGCGAGCCGAGCAGGCGCTCCCGGGTCATCCGGGCCAGCCCGAGCCCGTGCATGGCGGCATCCACACGGGCGTCCGCCTCGTATCCGCCGCGTTCCTCGTAAGCGATCAACAGCTCACCGTACGCGGCGAGTTCCTCGGCCGACGCGTCGGCGAGGGACTCCTCGGCGGCACGGAGCCTTCGCTCCATGTCGCGCAGTTCGGTCAGGGCGAGGTCGACGGCGTCCTGCACGGTGCAGTCCGCGTCGAGGTCGAGGGTCTGGGTGAGGTGGCCGGTTCCGCCGGGAAAGCGAACGGTGACCTCCCCGGCGTCCGGCGTCTCGGCCGTGGCGAGCAACCGCAGCAGGGTGGACTTGCCGGAACCGTTCTCACCGATGACGGCGGCCTTCTCGCCCGGCCGGACGGTGAAGGAGACCTGGTCGAGGAGGGTTCGGGTGCCGTACGACTTGGTGACGGACTTGACGGACAGCTGCGCCACCGCGGGGACGGTGGTGAGCAGGGGGGTATGAGCGCGGTCGCGCATAGGGCTTTCCCTGGGCATACGAAGGGTCTACGGGCAGCAGAAACGGCGGCAGGGGCCGTGCCCGGACTCAGACGAAGAAGAGGAAAGCCATGGCCCCACCATAGCAAGACGAATCGTCTCGCTCCCGTTCGCACGGGGCACGAAGTCCGTGACCCGCAGCACCCCGCTCGTCCGGGGACGGCGAGGCACGGGAAGCCACTCTCCGCGCCCAGCCGGGCCGTATCCGCCGGCTGAGCCGCTTTTCCATGTCGGGGCGGAAGGTGCCCCGCACGTCTCTTTGTCTGAACACCTTCGAGTGGCGTCTGAGCCGGCGCCGTGGAAGTGGAGGTCTCGTTGCGCCATCCGAGTGCAGGCTTGGGGGAGTCGATATACGGGCGGTCAAGGAACGCGACGGCGGTATCGTACGGCGAGTTCGGTTGGTGGACGGTGACGGTGAACCTGTCGCGGCGGCCTGCCGGCTACTGGATCATCTGGTCGACCGGGGCCTCTCGCCGCACACGATCTGCGCGTACGCGTACGACCTGCGGCGCCGCATCAGCGACCTCTTCGCAGACCTCGGCGAGACCTGCCACGCCCAGGAGGCTGGGTCATGATCCCGCGTTCCGATCTGTAGAAACGACCGAAAGGCGGCTCGCGCGGTGAAACTCCGACATGGTGCGCTACCAGCGTGGAGGGGATCATTGCCGGCGCGTTAGCCGTAGTAGGCACCTTGCTGGGCTCCGTCATAGCGCACCACTACCAGGAGAAGTCCGCTCGCCGAGCCGACGTTCGCGCCCACTCCCACCAGCAACAACAGCGCATGTTCGACAACTGCACTGCCTTCATCGCCCTCGCCGAGGACTACCGCCGCGCGCAGTACGACCGATGGTCACGCTGGAATGCCGATCCGACGGGTGAAGAGGCTGCGGCCGCGCGGGCCGAGTCCTACCGGCTCTACGTGGAGACACGCAGCAGTGCCTCTCGCCTGAAGCTCATAAGCAGCCAGGAGGACGTTCAACAACTCGCCGACCAAGCCAACACGGTGTTGGAGCTCACCAGCGCAATCATCCGGGCTGATGACAAAGCAGACATGCTCCAACGTGGCAGTGTCGCTCAAGCAGCCTGCGACGCATTCGTCACCAGAGCCAACGCCGTTCTCCACGGATCGGCACCCCCTGAAGTGTCCGGATAATGGTTGACGTTGGAGCAGGACAGCGCGGTCAGACCGCGCTGTCCTCATCCGGGAGCTTTCCCGGCCACGCCGGTTCGGCCCGTGCCCGCCGTACCGGCAGAGTGTTTACGCGCACGAGCGCGGCTGCAGCAGACGCAGCGCGAGCATCGAGGTCTCGGGGTGCTCCTTGCCCCGGCCGGCCAGGGCGCGTCCTTGCCGTAGTGCAGCACGGTGTTCGCGCTGTTCCGGTTCTCTCCGCCTGGAGCCCGCCATGGATCTCGCGGCGCAGGCCGGGTCCGGCCAGGCATCGCAGGCGATGACCGTGCGCACCGCGCGGCCCCGGCCCACCCTGGACAGCGGCTTGTTCCGACAGCTGCCCCGTGTCGTGTGAGGCCCGGGTGGTAGGTGGCGACGCCTTTGGGGTACGCATACGCAGCAACTGACACAACGTCATGTCCCTGTCACCGGGAGGCCGTATGCGTCTGCGCACCACCGCCGTGATCCTGGCCCTCCTCGGTGCGGCCCTGCTCGGCGTCGTACCCGCGGCGGAGCCGGAGGTGGCCGCGTGGACCGCCCCCGGGTCCGGCCCGGCGCCCGTCCGGCACGGTCGGGCCGCCGAGTGGCCCGTCCCCGCCGGCACCGTCACCTCGTCCGACGGCCGTACGCACCTCACCGACCGGCACGGCCGTGTGCTGCGGCTGCGCGGGCTCAACCTCGGCAAGACCGACACGGTGACCGAGGAGCACATCGCCCGGCTGGCGGCCGACGGCTTCGGCCTGCTGCGGATCAACATCCAGTGGGAGAAGGCCGAACCGCGCCGCGGTCGCTACGATGCCGGCTACCTCGCCTACCTCGACCGGGTCCTGGGTTGGGCCGACCGCCACCGGGTGCTGGTCCTGGTCGACTGGCACCAGGACGTCTTCGGCCCGGCGTTCGGCCACAACGGCATCCCCGCCTGGGCCACCCGCACCGACGGACTGCCCTTCGAGCCCGACCCCGACGACTGGTTCGCGGACTACTTCCAGCCCGCCGTACAGGCCGCCTTCACCCACCTCTACGACGACCCCGACCTGCGCGCCGCCCAGAGCGCCGTCTACGCCAGGGTCGCGGCCACCCTGCGCGGACACCGTTCCCTGCTGGGCTACGACCTGTTCAACGAGCCGTTCGGACCGGTGCCCGGCGACCCGACCGACCCCGACGACCGGATCAAGGCCTCCGCCGCCCTGGAGCGCGGCCGGCTGGCGGCCATGTACCGGCGGCTGATCGGCGCCGTCCGCTCCGCCGACCCCGACGCCTGGCTCTTCCTCGAACCCACCGTCCTGGTCGGCGAAGGCGTCCCCACCAGCCTGCCCGGATTCACCGACCCCCGGCCCGGCGCCGCCCGCCTCGGCTACGCCCCGCACTACTACGACACGGCCGTCGAATCGGGTGCCGACTGGGACACCGGGGGCCGCTTCATCGAGAAGTACGAGGCCGCCATCGGCGCCTACCCCACCGCCCACCGCCTGCCGGTACTGGTCGGCGAATGGGGCCCGCCCCAGGCCACCACGCCCGGCAACGCGGAACTGTTCCGACGGCAAGTGACCTCCATGGACCGCTTCGCCGCCGGCTGGGCCCTCTGGTACGACTGCCGCGCCCGCGACGGCGGCGGCTACTGCGCCTACGATCACGACGGCAGCCCCGCCCCCGGAAAGCAGCCCGCCTTCACCCCGTACGCACCGGCCGTGGCGGGCATCCCGCACACCGAGTCCTACACCCCGGCCACCCGGACCTACACCCTCACCCTGACCGCCAACCGCACCACACGGCGCGGCTGGACACAGCTTTCCCTCCCGGCCTCCGCTTTCCCCGGCGGAGCGCACCTCTCCGTCACCGGCGCCGGGCCGGCCGTAGTGGTGGACAGCAGGCCCGGAAAGGCCGCAGTCCTCCTCCCGGCGGCACCGCCGGGAGCCACGGTGCAGGTGACGGCGACCGCCGCCCGCCCCCGTCCATCAGCCTCTCCGGAACACCGCTCGTCCCGCTGAAGCGGCATCTGCCGCCCCACCCTCCGACCTCAAGGCGTTCACACCGCGCCTCCGCCCGCTCACGAGGAGCGATACGCCACCTGGGCCCCGATCCGTCCCTCGTCCCATGGCACGAGGGACGGATCGGTTCCTAGACTGTGAGACATGGCCCGGTCCAACGAGGAGGTCGAGGCACTCCTCCAGGAGTACGCGGACCTCATCGCCATCACCGGGGGCGACGCCTTCAAGGCGCGTGCCTACGAAAAGGCCGCCCGCGCGATCGGCGGCCACCCGGCCGATGTCTCCCGTCTCGACGTCGCGGGTCTCAAGGAGATCCCGGGCGTGGGAACGTCGATAGCCGAGAAGGTCGTCGAGTACCTCCGCACCGGACATGTCGCGGTGGTCGAGGAGCGGCGGGCCAGGATTCCCGCGGGAGTGCGGCAGCTCATCGCCATTCCCACCCTCGGCCCCAAGAAGGCCATGGCCCTGTACGAGGATCTGCACATTTCCTCGGTGGACGAGCTGGCCGACGCCATCAAGGCGGAGAAGCTGCGCGATCTGAAGGGCTTCGGGGAGAAGACCGAGGAGAACATCCTGCACGGCATCGCGCTCATGCGGCAGACGGGAGGGCGGATTCTGCTGGGCACCGCCATGGAGGCCGCCGAGGAGATCGTCGCCGAACTCTCCGGGATCACCGGTTGTGAACACTGCGCGTACGCCGGTTCACTGCGCCGTATGAGGGAGACCATCGGCGACCTCGACATCCTCGTCGCCGCCGGCCGGTCGGCCCCCTTCATGGACGCGCTCACCGAACTGCCCTCCACCGCCGAGGTCATCGCGCACGGCAGGAAGAAGACCTCGATCCGTACCGACAAGGGCGTCCAGGTCGACCTGCGTGTGGTGCGGCCGGACGCGTGGGGCGCCGGGATGCAGTACTTCACCGGCTCGAAGGCGCACAACATCCGTACCCGCACGATCGCCGGCCGCCTCGGACTGAAACTCTCCGAGTACGGACTGTTCAAGACCGAGGGCGGCAAGCGGGTCGCCTCACGGTCCGAGGAGGAGGTGTACGCCCGGCTCGGCCTGCCGTGGATCGCGCCCACGCTGCGGGAGAACCGGGGTGAGGTCGACGCCGGACTGCGTGGAGAACTGCCCGAGGTCGTGACGGAGGACGACATCAAGGGCGACCTGCACACCCACACCGATCTCACCGACGGCCTCGCGACACTGGAGGAGATGGTGACGGCGGCCGCCGAGCGGGGCTACGCGTACTACGCGGTCACCGATCACGCGCCGGACCTGTACATGCAGCGCATGACCGACGAGAAGGTCCTCGCGCAGCGTGAACAGGTGCGGTCGCTGGACGGCAGGCACCACAGGATGCGGCTGTTGCACGGCACCGAGCTCAACATCGGCCCCGAAGGAGACACGGACTGGCCGGACGATTTCCTGGCGGGCTTCGACGTGTGCGTGGCCTCCGTGCACTCCCACTTCGGCCTCGGCCGGACGGCGATGACCCGGCGGCTCGTGCGCGCCTGCGAGAACCCGCACATCAACATCATCGGGCACCCCACCACCCGGCTGATCGGCAGGCGGCCCGGCATCGACGCCGACCTCGACGAGGTGTTCGCCGCCTGCGCCCGTACCGGCACGGCCCTGGAGATCAACGCGCAGCCCGACCGCCTCGACCTGGGCGACGAGGACATCCTCCGCGCCAGGAGCCACGGGGCGAAGTTCGCCGTCAACACCGACGCCCACTCGACCCTCCAGCTCGCCTACCTCCGCTTCGGGACCGGCACCGCACAACGCGGCTGGCTCACCCCGGAAGACGTGATCAACACCTGGCCCCTGCGCCGCCTGCGCAGCTTCCTCCGCAAGAACCGCACCGGCTGAGGCGGCACACCCCGGCGTGACGGGCCGGTCTCCTTTGCCGGCCAGGTCGTGGCACCGGCACGTCCGCCCCGGGACGTCATCCCGCATCCGCCGGCTCTCCCCGTCGCGCCCGCCGTACTGGACTCCAGGTGACGCCGTCGTGCGCACGGCGACACGACCTTCGGCACCGGAGCAAGGCGACCTTCAACGTCTCCGGCGGTCTCGGCGACGGCATCCGGAGTCTCGCCTTCGACGGGAACAGGAAAATCGTCGGAATCGGCGCCGCGGGCCCCAACACTCTCGTGATCCGTCTCAACACCGACGGCTCCCTGGACACCACGTTCGGCACGACCGGGGAAGTGACGGTGACGTTCAGCGGCGGCCCCGACTCCGGTCGCGGTGTCGCCGTCGACACCTCCGGCAACATCGTCGCCAAGCCCGACGGCACCACCCAACTCGACTTCGCCGCCGCCCGCCTCCTCGGCGCCTGACACACATCTCTACGCCGTGCTCCCGGGCGGAACGCCTCCGGGAGCACGGCTTCGCCTGTCCTCCCCTTCCCGACGCGGCCTCTCCGGCCAGTCGTACGAGCGGAGGGCCCGTGTTCCTGGGTACGGCAAGGGGCCTGGTTCCGGCTCACAGGGGCCGGCGAGGGCGGGCCCAGCCGTCACCGCTCCCCCGCGCCCCACCGCTTCACGGGAGGCTTGTCCGCTTCACCGGTCGGCAAAAGACGAAAGGCAAGGAGGACACTCTCCTTGCCACTCTCAACTTATAGCGCGCAGGGGGGCTTGCGGCAAGGCCCGGGTCGTGGCGCAGAATCGTCGGCCGATGCCACAACCTGCGGAAATGAGGGCACGACGTGCGTGTGTTGTTGTCGGCGCGTGGGGGACGCGGTGACGTCGGACCAGTGGTGGGACCGGCGGTGCGGGTGCTCGGCGTGGAGGTGCGGGAGTGTGCGCCACTCGACTGGGCGGAGCGGTCGGCCGGACTGCCGGAGGGAAGGCGATCAGCGATGAGGGCGTGCCCGGCAAGGGGTTCGGCGGAGGGGGAGGTGCCGGTGAAGCGATCGGCCACCGCCGTGCGACGGGGCACGGCTGCCTCGGAGGTGTCGCGGTGACCGAGCAGTACGTGTGTGATCTGCGAGAGGTCGACGAGACGCAGGTCGCGGCCGTCGGGGGCAAGGGCGCGCACCTGGGCGGGCTGTCGCGGATCGACGGCGTCCGGGTGCCGGAGGGCTTTTGCGTGACGACGGGCGCCTTCCGGCGGGTCATGGCCAAAGTGCCGTCGATCGGCGATCGGCTCGACGAGCTGTCGCGTGTGGACGCGGACGACCGGGAGGCGATCCGTACGCTCAGCGCGCGGATTCGCCGGATGATCGAGGGGGTTGCCGTGCCGGGCGATCTCGCGGCGGCGATCACCCGCGCGCTCGCCCGGCGCGACGAGCGGACCGCCTACGCCGTGCGGTCCAGCGCGACCGCCGAGGACCTGCCGACGGCTTCCTTCGCCGGCCAGCAGGACACGTATCTGAACGTCGTGGGGCCGGCGGCGGTCCTCCGGCACATCAGCCGGTGCTGGGCGTCGCTGTTCACCGAGCGGGCCGTGACCTACCGTCAGCACAACGGCGTCGACCACCGTGCGGTCCACATGGCGGTGGTCGTGCAGGAGATGGTCTTCCCGTACGCGTCCGGCGTCCTGTTCACGGCCGACCCGGTCACGGGCAACCGGAAGGCCGCCACCGTGGACGCCGGCTTCGGCCTCGGTGAGGCGCTGGTTTCCGGCCTGGTGAACCCGGACGTCTTCACCGTGCGGCACGGCGAGGTCGTCGCCAGGACGATCGCCGCCAAACAGCGTGCCGTTCACGCCCTGCCGGGCGGCGGTACGCGGGAGGCCGCGATCGACCCGCGGCGGCAGGAGCAGCCGGCGCTGACGGATGCGCAGGTCCTGCGGCTCGTACAGCTCGGGCGGCGGATCGAAGCGCACTTCGGCCGCCCGCAGGACATCGAATGGTGCCTGGTCGACGACGGTTTCCGGATCGTCCAGAGCCGGCCGATCACGACGCTGTTCCCCGTCCCCGAGGCCGGCGACCAGGAGAATCACGTCTATGTCTCCGTCGGTCATCAGCAGATGATGACCGATCCCATGAAGCCCCTGGGGCTCTCCGTGTGGCAGCTGACGGCCATGGTGCCGATGCACGAGGCCGGCGGGAGGCTGTTCGTCGACGTCACCCGGCGCCTGGCGTCGCCCGCGAGCCGTACCGGTCTGCTGGACCTCATCGGAAGGGGCGATCCGCTGGTCAGGGACGCGCTGGAGACCGTGCTGGACCGCGACGGTTTCGTCCCGTCACTCCCGGACGAGGGTCCCGGCGGGCCGCCGGCCGGTGGTGCGCCCGCCCCGATCGCGACCGATCCGGCCCTCGTCACCGGGCTGATCGAGCGCAGCCGGGCGTCCATCGCCGCGCTGGAGCGCGACATCCGGACGAAGTCCGGGCCGGAGCTGTTCGACTTCCTGCTGGATGCCTTCGAGGAGCACAAGCGGGTCCTCGGTGACCCGCTGAACCTTCAGGTGATCATGGCGGGGATGGAGGCCACGTGGTGGCTCAACGACAAGCTTGAGGAGTGGCTGGGCGAGAAGAACGCGGCGGACACGCTCACGCTGTCCGCCCCCGGCAACATCACCTCGGAAATGGGACTGGCGCTCCTCGATGTCGCGGACGTGATCCGCCCGCGGCCCGAGCTGGTGGCGTTCCTGCGGGGCGTCAAGGACGAGGGGTTCCTGGACGAGCTGGCGGGGCTCGCCGGCGGGACCGAGGCGCGCGAGGCGATCGCGGCCTACCTCGACCGGTACGGCATGCGCTGTGTCGGCGAGATCGACATCACCAGGCCGCGTTGGCGGGAGCGCCCCAGCACGCTCGTGCCCGTGATCCTCGACAATGTCCGGAACTTCGGGCCGGGCGCCGCCGAACGGCGCTTCGCGCAGGGGCGGCAGAAAGCGCGGGAGAAGGAACGGGACGTGCTGTCACGTGTGCGGGCCCTGCCGGACGGGGAGCGGAAGGCCGACGAGACCAAGCGGATGATCGACCGGGTCCGGACCTTCATCGGGTACCGGGAGTACCCGAAGTACGGCATCATCAGCCGCTACTTCGTCTACAAGCAGGCCCTGCTGGAGGAGGCCGAGCGCCTGGTGCGGGCCGGTGTGCTTCCCGAGAAGGAGGACATCTTCTACCTCACGTTCGAGGAACTCCGCGAGGTCGTGCGCTCCCACCAGGTGGATGGCCGGCTCGTCCGGCGGCGCAAGGACGCGTTCCGTTCGTACCACGCGCTCACGCCGCCCCGGGTGCTCACCTCGGACGGTGAGGCCGTGACCGGGGTGTACCGGCGCGACGACGCGCCGGCCGGTGCGCTGATCGGCCTGCCGGTCTCCACCGGGACCGTCGAGGGAAGGGCCCGCGTCGTCCTCGACATGACGAAGGCCGATCTCGAAGCGGGCGACATCCTGGTCACGGCCTTCACGGACCCCAGCTGGTCGCCGTTGTTCGTCGGCATCGCGGGCCTGGTCACGGAGGTGGGCGGCCTGATGACCCATGGCGCGGTGATCGCCCGGGAGTACGGCCTGCCGGCCGTCGTGGGCGTGGAGGGGGCCACCCGGCTGATCCGGGACGGGCAGCGCATCCGCGTCCACGGGGTCGAGGGGTACGTCGAAATCCTGCCCTGACCTGCCGCCCCCACGGTCCCGGCCGGTGGTACCCGGGGGGGGCGGCAGTCGGTTGTCGAGCGGGGCTCAGCCCTGGCAGACGCCGCGTGCGTGGTCGAACGTGGCGGTGGCCTGCGAGTACCGCCACTGCGGTGCGAGCAGCTCCGCCTTGAGCCGGCCCGCCGCTCCGGGGCTCTCCACGATGTAGCCGAAGTCCTGGAGCCAGGCCGGGTAGAGGTTCTTCGAGCCGATGTAAAAGGCCGCGTCGTCGACCGCCACCAGCTTGTGGTGCTGGGCGTACGGGCGGCCGTCGGCCCATGTGGCGCTGTCCGAGCCGCGGAAGGCGGCCAGTTGGAGGGTGGAGCACATCGTCGTACGGGCGGTGCCCTTGTCGCCGGTGAGGAGAGCGAGGCGGTCGCGCAGGGTGTCGCTGATCTCCGACAGGGACTTGATGTGCGAGTAGCCGCCGCTGCCGACCGTGCCCCGGTTGGCGGGGTCGGCGACGACGATGCGGACCTTCACGCCCTCGGCCATCTTCGCGGCGAGCGCGTCGTAGAGCCTGATGTCGTAGCGCGGCAGCGGCGGGCAGGAGGCGTTGAGGTCCTGCTGGGAGATCTCGATGTGGTCGCGGGCGCTCGCGACGAGGGCGCGCAGGGCGCTCTCCTCGGGGTTGACGGTGTCGTAGTCGCGGTCGGCGTTGGTGTGGTCGTGCACGCCGACGACGCACCTGGTGTCCGGTGCGGTGGGCAGGGCGGGGCGGAACGCCGATGCCGGGTCGCTGCGCTTGATGCCGACGCCGAGGCCGCCGACGGCGATGACGGGGACGTCACCGGCGGGGCCCGGGGTGCCGGCGTCGGCGGCCAGCGACGGCATGCAGCCCGCGCCCTTCGACGAGGCGAACCAGACGGCGGCGAGGTTCGACTTGTTCGCGCAGGTCCAGGACCACAGGGTGTCCAGGTACGTGCCGGCGGACTTCGCGGCGGGGCCGGTCAGGGCGAGGTCGACGTCCGTCACCGGGTGGGCGGTGTCGAGGTAGTCGTTCTTCCAGCTGTTGATGCCGCCGGTGATGACCGACCGGTTGTCGACGACGAGCAGTTTGGAGTGGTTCCACGAGAACGCGGTCTTCGAGGTGGTCGTCGACGCCACGTTCAGTGTGATGTTGTCGGCGGCCTTGCCCAGCCTGGCGGTCAGCTCGTCGCGGTACTTCGACGGCATGACATTGAGGTGGTAGACCGGGGCGGCGCCGACGAGGACGCGGACCTTCAGCTTGTTGCCCGCGGCGGCCGATGCCTTGAGGCCGTCGGCGATCGCGTCCTGGAAGGCCCCGTCGGGGAACGGTGCGAGGGTCGATATGTCGACGGTGTGTGTCGCCCTGGAGATGTTCTCGGTCATCTTGGCGAGCAGCCGCCGGGTGCCGGGCCGGTCGGCGCACTTGTCGTCGCCCCAGCAGCCGGGGGTCTGGAGCAGCCAGTCCGAGGGGTCGGCCGTCGAGGAGTCCAGCCGGTTGCCCGCGGTGCGCTCCCAGACACTGCCTTCGAGGCCGGGCGAGACCTCGCGCAGCGCCCGCTCCACCGCGTCGAGGTGCGGGGTGGCCGACGCGGGTTCAGCCAGGGCCGGGGCGGCGGGAAGCGCCACGAGGACGAGCGAGCAGGCGACGACACGGCCCGTGAGACGGAGGCCACGACGAAGCTGACGGTGAGCCAATTCAATTCGCATTCTGCCAGGCGCCGAAGGGCGCGCCCTCAAGATCAACTTGAGGAGGCTACCAAGAACGCGACGTTGTCAGGGACTTGGCGGCTCGCGGCGAGGAGCTACCGGTGCCCGTCCTCGGCGGTCACCGGTCGCGGTGTTCCCGGCCGGATCAGCCAGCCTCCCCGCCGTGCCACGCCCAGGTGCACGGTGCCGTCGTCGACGGCGACGGTGATGTCGTGCCGCAGCACCTCGTCGAGCGGCGCACCTGCGGTTCCGGCGAGCACGATCCCCGAGACGTGGACCGCGTCTTCCGCCGTGCCGGTGACCGTCGTCAGGTACGGGACGCACGAATGCTCCCCGAAGGCATTGGTCCCGGACGCGTGCCGCACCCGCGCCGTGTCCCATCCGTGCAGGCCGACGATGCCGCTCGCCAGGCCGTCGGCGCGCCGGGCGACGGCATCGCGGCCGGCGACGCGGGTCAGGGGGCGCTCGCGGCAGGCGAGGGCGTAGCCCCCTTCGCGCAGCAGCAGACCGGCCGGGGCGGTCACCTTGTGGACGCGGATCTCCCAGCAACCGCACACGACCGACACGCTGTCGATCCGCCACGCGTCCGAGGGGGTGCCGTCGCCGGTCCGTGGCCGGTGCCAGGAGGCGGCGTGGCCGTCGGCGACCCGCACACGGTGGACGCGCTCGCGCCGTGAGACGTCCCCCGTGGGGGTGATCAGGGCGATGTGGTTGTCGAGCCGCGCCGTGCGGGTGTCTCCCCCGGTCTCCGGTCCGGTGCGCGTGGAGTAGGCGAGTTTGGCGTAGTGCGGGTCGTCCCGGTGTACGGCGGGCGGCGCCGTCAGGTAGTGGCTGCCGTGGTTCAGCAGTCGGACGAGACCGTCGTGCCGGGTCCCGTGGACGAGGAAGCCGGGCGCGGGGAGAGCCGTCGCGTAGTCGCCGGTCTCGACGGGCAGGGCCTCTTCGGTCGCGGTCCACACGGGGTGGTCCGGCGGCAGCAGCAGTCCCAGCAGGCCCTTGCTCGCCGCGTACGGCGCTCCCGGCCCGCTGTAGTCCTGGACCGACGGCCGGAAGGCCCGGTACCAGCCCGGTGTCAGCAGCCCGTGGCCGTCGGGTGCCCCGTGCTCCGCGAAGTGGCGCAGCGTGCCGCTGGCCAGCCGTCGGGTGACGCCGGGCGAGAGCGGTGTGGCGTCCTCCCGGGCGCCGATCCAGAACGGGGCGAGGCAGGCGAACCGGTAGGTGAGGGAGCGTCCGTGATGGACCGGGGCCCCGTCGGCGCCGAAGAGGAGTACGTACTGGGCCAGGAAGGCGCGCAGCCGCTCCCGGTAGACCGCGGCACGGTCGCCGGCCCGGGGTCCGGCGATGCGCGCCCACAGCAGGGTGTAGAGGTGGAAGCCCCAGGCGTTGTAGTGGTCGAAGCGTTCGCCGGCGTCGTAGCCGGACGCGGGGCTGTGTACGGTTCCGTCGGTGTCGCGGTAGTCGCTGCGGCGGCGGGGGCCGTCCTGGTACCACCCGTCTCCCCGGTACCACTCGTCGACGCGGTCCAGTGCGGCCTCGATGCCGCGGCGGTCGTCCAGGGCACCCACGGAGTGGAGGAATTCTTCCACGACGACCTGGAAGAGCAGGTGGTTGTTGTGCCGTGTGCGGCGGCCCACCGTGCCCGCCAGCCAGTGGGCGACGCGTTCCCGGACCCCGGGGGTGAGCCGGTCCCAGATCCACGTCCTCGACAGGTGCAGGGCGACCGCGATCCCGGCCGTCTCGACGATCTGCTGGCTCCAGTCGGTGATCTCCGGCCAGGACTCCGGGCCGTGGCGTGCGGTTCCGGCGGCCAGCCCGCTCACCCAGGGCTCCGTCCGGCCCGCGGGGTCCGCGCCGTCGGCGCCCGCCAGGCGGACGGCGGCCAGGAGGAAGGTCCGGGCGTACCCTTCGAGGCCGTCGACCCGCGGCCCGGACCAGCTCGGCCGCCCCGGTGGCCGCACCGACGCCCCGAGCGGACTCATGTACGGCCGCAAGGAGTCCAGCAGGTGGTCCGCGACGGCCTCCCAGTGCGCCCGGGTCCAGCCCGTGCGTGGCGAGCGGGCCCGGTCCTCCGGCGGCAGCGCGAGGCGCCCGGGTGGGCCGCTCGGCGGCGGTGTCATCCGTGCCCGTCGACGGCGGCGACGGCGAGGCCGCTGGACCAGCCGAGCAGGGTCGGCCGCAGGCGGGGATCGGCCGCGAGAGTGGCCAGGTACTCGTCCCGCGCCACCACGTCCTGCGGCCTCCAGCCGGTTCCTGGGTGCAGGTCGTCGGCGATGTAGACGGCCCCGGGCCGGAGCAGGCCCAGGACGGTCTCGTGGCGCCGTTTGGCCAGGCCGCAGTCGACGAAGACGAAGTCGAACGTGTGCCGGCGCTGCCGCGGCATCCACTCCAGGAGGTCGTCGAGGACGAACTCCACGCGGTGGTCGGCCCGGAGCAGGTCGGTCGCGACCGCGGCGAGTCCCGGATCGCGCTCCACGGTGACCAGGCGTGCGTCCGGTGACATGCCGTCCAGGATCCAGGCGGTCCCCGCGCCGGTTCCCGTACCGAGTTCCAGCAGGCGGCCGCCGGGCTTCAGCGCGGCGAGGGTGCGCAGCAGCGCGCCCGTGCGGTCCTGGCAGGAGCCGTTGAATCCCAGGGCCGCGCTCCGCGCACGGATCTCGGCGGCCGCGGTGGGGGGCCGAAAGGGGCTGTCGTCCATGTGACCCTCCTGGGGAGTCGCGGACGGCGGGCGGGACGCCGTCGTGGACCATGGCTCGAAATTACCCGATACGTAGCGGTAAGCGCGGTTCACGGCGGCACACGGCCCTGGGGCCCTGGCCGATGCCGCCGGGTGCGGTCCCGTGGGGACGTCCTCCGCCGGACAGGGCACGAGCGGTGGCGCGCCCGGCCGGGGTCGGCGATGTTCGAGGCGTGGTCTCCCCCGCCGAGGGCGCCGTGGCGCGTACCGGGGCAGGCCGCGTCCCTCGGGGCCGAGAGCAGTCCGCCGTCTTTGTGAGGTGCGCGCACATGCCGGATCCGCTGGTGACAGACGCCGAGGCACCGCCCGTGCGGCGTTCCTGGCAGGCCATCGACGGCTCCCTGGAGCCGCTCGACTACGACGGCCTCACGGACATGCGGTTCCCCGAACCGCTGGCCGAGTACGTGATCGGCACCTTCTCCCGTCCCGGGGAGTGGGTCCTCGACCCGTTCTGCGGCTTCGGCACCACCCTGACGGTGGCCGGGCGCCTGGGCCGGGAAGCGGTCGGTTTCGAACGCGACAGCCGGCGTGCCGCGTTCACCCGGTCACGGCTGCCCGATCCCTCCCGGCTCGTCGTCTCCTCGGCGGAGGACGTGCCCGCCGGCTCCTGGCCCGGCTTCTCACTGCTGTTCACCAGCCCGCCCTTCACCAGTTTCCGCACCTCCCGGGGCGCCGATACCCCCGAGACCCATCTCCGTGACGCCCGCCGTATCTTCGCGGGGCTCACCCGCTTCCTCCTCCCGGGGGCCGCGGTGGTGGTCGAGGTCTCCCAGGCGCGCCGCCCGGAGTGGAAGTGGACCCGGCCCCTGGTGTGGGAGTTCGGCATGCTGCTGAACGAGCTGTTCCACCTGTCCGAGGACATCGTGTTCGTGCACACGGGGCCCGAGAAGGCGGCCCCCGGGTACCACCACACCCATGTGCTGGTGTTCCGTTACGAGCCCTGAGCGTCACGCGGGGACGAGGCAGCGCCGGAAACGGTCGCGATTCACTCCGACGGCCGAGCGGGCCGGGGCTGCCGGTGGCACCCCGCGTCCGCCGCGCCGGGTACCGGGACGCGGCGCCGCCGTCCAGCGGGACGACGCCCGTGCGATTGCGGGGCCCGTACCGCTCGAACACGATGACACCTGGGTGAGGTGCCCAGCACGAGAATTCCGCCCTTCGCCGACCTCGGGGGCCCCATGACATCGCCGTGTGAGCCGGAGTACGAGACGGAATCCGCGACCCGTGGTGCGGGACGTCCCGGCGCGGACTTCGCGGGCACGGTCTGCGTGGTCACCGGTGGGGCATCGGGCATCGGCCGCGCCACCGCCGGCGCCTTCGCCGCCGCGGGGGCGCACGTCCTGCTCATGGACCGGGACGCCGAGGCGCTGCGCGCGACCGCCAAGGAGCTGGAGGGCGCCGCGGTCACCACGGTGGCGGGCGACATCGCACGGCAGGCGGACTGCCTGGCGGCGGCGCGTACGGCGGAAGCCGTGGGGCTGCCGGTCCGCTCCCTGGTCAACTGCGCCGCCACCTTTCTCGCCCGCGCCGAACACGCCCGGCCCGAGGAGTGGGACCGGAGCCTGGGCGTCAACGTCAAGGGAAGCGCCCTGATGACGGCGGCCCTGGCGCCCGCGTTGCGCAGGGCCCGGGGCGCCGCGGTGGTCAACGTGGCGTCGGTCTCGGGGCACATCGCACAGCCGGGCCAGTGGACCTACAGCGCCGGCAAGGGCGCGCTGCTGGCGCTGACCCGCTGCCAGGCACTCGATCTGGCCGACGACGGCATCCGGGTGAACAGTGTGTCGCCGGGCCTGGTGTGGACCCCGGAAGTCGACCGGATGACGGGCGGTGACCGCGCGCGATGGGGCCCGGTCCTGGGCGGGCACCACATCCTTCGGCGGCTGGGGGAGCCGGCGGAGATCGCCGCCGCGGTGCTGTTCCTGTGCGGGCCGGGCGCGACGTTCATCACCGGCGCCGACCTGCCGGTGGACGGCGGCTACCTGGCCATGGGGCACAGCCGTTCGGAACCCGAGGTGCTCCCCGGACGGCGCGACGACCCGCGCCCCGCCGCTCCCGCCTGAAGGAGGCCCCGTGCTGCATGTCGTCCTCGCCACCGCCAACCCGGCCAAGGCCGTGGAGATCGCCGCCCTGCTCGACGGCTGTCTGGAGCTGTCGCCTCGTCCGCCGTGGCTTCCGGATGTCGTCGAGGACGGGGCGACGGTCGAGGAGAACGCCCTCCTCAAGGCCGCCGCGGTGGCCACGGCGACCGGACTGCCCGCCGTCGCCGACGACACCGTGATGGAGGTGGCCGCCCTCGGAGGCGCCCCCGGGCTGCGCTCTGGCCGTTACGCGGGCGAGCGGGCGAGCGACGCCGAGAACGTGGCGAAGGTGCTCGCCGAACTGGCGGGCGTGGCGGCGCCGCGGCGCGGGGCGCGGGTACGGACCGTGGCCCTGCTGTGCCATCCGGACGGCCGCCGGACGGTCAGCGAGGGCGTGACGCTCGGCCGTATCACCGAACAGCCCCACGGTGACGCGGGGTTCGGCTACGACAGTGTGTTCGTACCGGACGAGGGCGACGGGCGCACGCTCGGCCAGATGACGCCGCGGGAGAAGGCCGCCCTGTACTGCCGGGGGCGGGCCTTCCGCGGTCTGGCCGCCCGTCTGAAGGTCGCCGCATGACGGCCGGGCACGCCGGCCCCGCGCGGGCGGCCGTCCGGCACGGAAGCGAGGAGGCGAACGGCATGCCGGTCACCATCGAGGTCGCGGGGCACGCGACGGTGCTGGTACGGGTGGGCGGCTTCCGCCTGCTGTGCGATCCGCACCTGGGGGACTCCTACCGCGGCGGGCTCCTCGGGTACGCGCCGGCGCGCCGCGTCGTGCCGCGGGCCCTTCCGCGACCGGACGCGGTGTGGATCTCCCACTCCCATCGCGACCATTTCGACATCGCCTCCCTGGACCTGCTCGACCGGGCGCTGCCGGTGCTGCACCCCGACGATCCGCGCATCCACCACGCGCTGCGCCGGCTCGGGTTCGCCGAGACGACCGTGGTGCACGACTGGATGACGCTCACCCCGCGCCCGGGTCTCGAACTGATATGGACGCCCTCGACGTTCGCCGGCCCGGAACACGGCCTGGCCGTGCGCACCCCGGACTCCTTCGTGTGGCACATGGTCGACAGCCTGGTCACCCCCGCATGGGTGGAGCGGCTGCTCGGCCCCGGGCCGCCGCCGGACCTGCTCCTGACCCCTTGTCAGCCGATCGAGGAGACCCGGAGCGTGGAGGGGGTGCCGCCGGGCGTGGACGCCGCCTGGGCCGACGCGCTGGCCGGCCTGCTCGCCCGGACCCGGCCCTCCCATGTGGTCCCGCTCCCCGAGGGGCAGTACGGCCTGGGCGACGCGGCATGGCTCAACGGGCACAAGTTCCCCGTCCCGCCCGGCCTCGTCGACCAGGTCCTGCGCGCGGACGACCCGGACCGCACCGTCCTGCGGGCGGCGCCGGGCGACCGCCTCACGGTGTCGC
>NZ_JCANQV010000005.1:0-60286 GCF_059553635.1 Candidatus Streptomyces philanthi | reverse complement strand
GGGCGATTGCCGAGGCGCTGGCCGGTCAGGGCCACAAGACCAAACGGCTCGCGGTGAGTCACGCGTTCCACTCGCCGTTGATGGAACCGATGCTCGCGGAGTTCCGCGAGGTGCTGGAGGGCCTGACGTTCGGCGAACCGACCGTCCCGATCGTCTCCACGGTCACCGGCGAGCCGGCCGGCCCGGAGACGCTGGCCTCGCCCGACTACTGGGTGGAGCACGCCCGCCGCCCCGTACGTTTCCTCGACGCCGTACGGGTCGCGGAGGGCGAGGGCGTGCGGACGTTCGTCGAGATAGGCCCCGGTGCCACGCTCTCCGGCCTCGTCCCCGACTGCGTCCAGCACTCCGGGACCGTCCCGGTACCGCTGCTCCGCGCGCCGAAACCCGAACCCGACACCTTCCTCAACGCCCTGGGCCGACTGTTCGTCCGCGGTGCCGACGCCGACTGGAGCCGGGCCTACGAGGGCACGGGCGCCCGCGTCATCGACCTCCCCACCTACCCCTTCCAGCGCCAACGCCACTGGCTGACGGCCGGGACCGAGGGCAAGGACATCGCCGCGGCCGGGCTGGACCCGCTCGGCCACCCACTGCTCGGCGCCGCCGTCGAACAGGCCGACGGGGACGGCGTCACGTTCACCGCACGCCTGTCGACGGCCACCCACCCTTGGCTGGCCGACCACGCGATACGCGACACCGTCGTACTGCCCGGCACCGCCTTCCTGGAGATGGCGCTGCGCGCGGCCGACTTCGTCGACTGCGGCACCGTCGCGGACCTCACCCTCACCGAACCGCTCGTCGTCCCCGAGCACGGCGGCGTGCCCCTGCGGCTCACCGTCGGCGGCCCCGACGACACGGGCCGGCGGGACCTCCGGATGCACAGCCGGCAGGACGACACCTGGGTCCTGCACGCCACGGGCAGCCTCGCCGCCGACGGCCCGGACACGGCACCGGCCGTACCGGGCGCCTGGCCGCCCGCGGACGCCGAACCGGTCGCCCTGCGCGGCGCCTACGAGCGGATCGCCGAGCGTGGCTACCGGTACGGTCCCGCCTTCCAGCGGCTGCGCGCGGCCTGGGTGCGCGGCGACAGCGTGTACGCCGAGGCCGATCTCGACGCGCACCGGCCGGACCAGCCGTTCCTGGTGCACCCGGCGCTGCTCGACGCGGCACTGCACGCGCTGCTGCCCGGGATCGCCGAGGCGTCGGGGCCCGCGCGGCTGCCGTTCTCCTGGTCCGGGGTGCGGCTGCGCGCGGCGGGGGCGACGCGGCTGCGTGTGACCTTCACCCGGCGCGGCCCCGACACCGTGTCCCTGGCCGTCACCGACGACACCGGCACCCTGGTGGCGACCGTGGACGAGCTGAGGTGGCGGGAGCTGCCCGACGGCGCGCCGGGACGGGCCGGTGAAGGGGGCGCGCTGTTCACCGTCGAGTGGCGGGACGTCCCGCTCGACGGGCCCGGGACATCCCCGTACGTCCTGGAGCCGTCCCGGGACCTGCCGGCCGGTGATCTGCCGCCCGTGGTCGTCCTGCCCGTCACGGGGGCGACGGCGGCGGACGCGGCGACGCCCGTCCTGGAGACCGTACGGACCTGGCTCGCCGACGAACGGACCGGCGCGGGCACGCTGGTGGTGCTGACCCGGAACGGTGACACCGACCCGGCGGCCGCGGCGGCCTGGGGCCTGGTGAGGTCCGTGCAGACCGAGCACCCCGGGCGCGTCGTCCTGGTGGACACCGACGGCACCGAGGAGTCCGACCGCGCGCTGGCCGCCGCCGTCGCCACCGGGGAGCCGCACCTGTCCCTGCGGGCCGGCACCGCGTCCGCGCCCGAACTCGCCCCGCTGCCGGACACGGCGCGGGAGGCCCGGCCGGTGTTCGACCCGGACGGCACCGTCCTGATCACCGGCGCCACCGGAGCCCTGGGCGGCCTGCTCGCCCGGCATCTCGTCACCCGGCACGGCGTACGGCATCTGCTGCTGCTCAGCAGGCGCGGCGAGCGGGCCCCCGGCGCGGCCGGACTGGTGGCGGAGCTGACGGAGCGGGGCGCCCAGGCGCGGCTCGTGGCCTGCGACGCGGCCGACCGCGACGCGCTGGCCGGGCTGCTCGCGACGGTCCCCGCCGCACATCCGCTGACCGCCGTGGTGCACACCGCGGGCGTCCTGGACGACGGTGTCATCACCGCGCTCTCGCCCGAGCGGCTGCACGGTGTGCTGCGCCCGAAGGCGGAGGCCGCCCGGAACCTGCACGAGCTGACCCGCGGCCTCGACCTGTCCGCTTTCGTGCTGTACTCCTCGATCTCCGGCCTGATCGGCGCGGCGGGGCAGGCGAACTACGCGGCCGCCAACACCTCCCTCGACGCCCTCGCCCACCACCGCCACGCCCTCGGGCTGGCGGCCACCTCACTCGCCTGGGGCCTGTGGGAACAGCGGGGCGGCATGGCCGGGACGCTGGCCGACAACGACATCCAGCGCATGGCCCGCGCCGGCGTCGGCGTCCTGACGCACGCCGAAGGACTCGCCCTGTTCGACCGGGCCCTTGCCACGGACCGGCCCGCGCTCGCCGCCCTCCGTCTCGACCGCGCGGCGGCCCGCTCCGGCACGGGGGAGATCCCGGCGCTGATGCGGCGGCTGATCGGTGCCCGGCCCGCGCGCCGCGCGAGGGCACAGGCCCCGGCATCGCCCGGCCTCCACCTGGCGCGGCTCCCGGAGGAACAGCGGCGGGAACGCCTCACCGAGGTCGTACGGTCCGAGACCGCCGCCGTACTCGGCCACCCCGACCCCTCCGGCATCCGGCCCGCGGACTCCTTCCACGACCTCGGCTTCGACTCCCTGATGGCCGTCGAGTTCCGCAACAAACTCGGCGCCGCGGTCGGCGTACCCCTGCCCACCGGACTCGTCTTCGACCACCCGACCCCCGACGCCGTCACGGCCTACCTCGACGAGCGACTGGCCGGCCCGTCCGAGGCCATCGCCGAAGACCCCGGGACGACCGTCACTCGCCCGGACGACGATGACCCGTTGGTCGTGGTGGGCATGGGCTGCCGCTACCCGGGCGGAGTCGCGTCCCCGCAGGACCTGTGGGAGCTGGTGTCCGAGGGACGGGACGCCGTGAGCGCCTTCCCCGTCAACCGTGGTTGGGCGGAGGACGTCTACGACCCCGACCCTGACGCGGTGGGGAAGACGTATGCGCGTGCGGGTGGGTTCTTGCATGATGCGGATCGTTTTGATGCGTCGTTCTTCGGTATTTCGCCGCGTGAGGCGGTGGCGATGGATCCGCAGCAGCGGTTGTTGTTGGAGACGGCGTGGGAGACGTTCGAACATGCCGGGATCGATCCGCAGACCGTACGCGGCAGCGACACGGCGGTGTTCGTGGGCGCCATGTACCACGACTACGCCCCTCCGGTGCACCAGATGCCCGGCGACCTCGAAGGGGTCCTGCTGACCGGCAACACCGCCAGTGTCATCTCCGGACGCCTGTCGTACCTCTTCGACCTCACCGGCCCCACCGTCACCGTCGACACCGCGTGCTCGTCCTCCCTGGTGGCCCTCCACCTGGCGGCCAAGGCCCTCCGCTCCGGCGAATGCTCCCTGGCCCTGGTGGGCGGCGCGACCGTGATGTCCACCCCCGGAACCTTTGTGGAGTTCAGTCGGCAGCGGGGGTTGGCGGCGGACGGTCGGTCGAAGTCGTTCTCGGACGATGCGGACGGGACGAGTTGGAGTGAGGGGGTGGGGCTGCTGTTGGTGGAGCGGTTGTCGGATGCGCGTCGTCGTGGGCATCGGGTGCATGCGGTGGTGCGGGGGACCGCTGTCAATCAGGACGGGGCGTCGAACGGTCTGACGGCGCCGAACGGTGGTGCGCAGCAGCGGGTGATCGCCCAGGCGTTGCGGGACGCGCGGGTGTCGGCGGCCGAGGTGGATGCCATTGAGGCGCACGGTACCGGTACGCGGTTGGGTGACCCGATCGAGGCGGAGGCGTTGTCGGCCGTCTACGGGCGGGAGCGGCGAGCGGCCCTGTGGTTGGGCTCGCTGAAGTCCAACATCGGCCACTCACAGGCCGCTGCCGGCGTCGGCGGGGTCATCAAGATGGTGATGGCCATGCGGAACGGCCTCCTGCCCGCCACCTTGCACGTGCGGGAGCCCTCACGGCACATCGACTGGGACAACGGGCCGCTGCGTCTGCTGACCGAGGCCCGGCCCTGGGAGACGGACGGTGACCGTCCGCGCCGTGCGGGCGTCTCGTCCTTCGGTATCAGCGGCACCAACGCCCACGTCATCATCGAGCAGCCACCCCAGGAAGACCGGCCACACCCCGCACCGACGGCCCCGCCCACCGCCGTCCCCTGGGTGCTCACCGCCAAGAGCCCCCGGGCGCTGCGGGCGCAGGCCCAGCGGCTGCGCGACCACCTGACCGGCCGGGACGACTGGCAGCCGGCCGGGATCGGCCACGCCCTCGCCACCTCCCGCACCGTCTTCGACCACCGCGCCGTCGTGGTGGGCGCCGACCGCGCGGAACTGCTCGCCGGGCTCTCCGAGATCGTCACCGCCGAGACGGCTCCGGCCGCCGCCCCTGTCCGTGACAAGGTCGTCTTCGTCTTCCCCGGTCAGGGCCCGCAGTGGGTCGGCATGGCGGTCGAACTCCTCGACGGTTCACCGGAGTTCGCCGCATCGATGGCCCGGTGTGAGCAGGCGCTGGCCCGCTATACCGACTGGAACCTGACCGACGCCGTCCGTCAGACCGCCGGAGCGCCGGATCTCGAACGGGCCGATGTGGTGCAGCCGTTGCTGTTCGCGGTGATGGTCTCGCTGGCGGAGGCATGGCGGGCGCTCGGTGTGACCCCGTCCGCCGTCATGGGCCACTCGCAGGGCGAGATCGCCGCCGCGTATGTGGCGGGCGCCCTCTCGCTCGACGATGCCGCGCGCATCGTGGCGCTGCGCGGCAAGGCCGTGCTGGCGCTCAGCGGGCGCGGCGGCATGCTGTCCGTGCCGCTCGCGCGGGACCGGGTGCACACCCTGCTGGAGCCCTGGTCCGGGCGGCTCACGGTGGCCGTGGTCAACGGGCCGGGGTCCACCGTGGTCTCCGGTGACACCGAGGCGCTGGAGGAACTGCACCGGCGGCTGACCGCCGACGGCGTACGCGCCCGCCGGGTGGCGATCGACTACGCCTCCCACTCACCCCATGTGGAGGACGTCCGTGACGCGTTGACCGCCGGTCTCGCGGGCATCCGGCCGCGGGAGTCGGACATCCCGTTCTACTCGACGGTCACCGCGGGGCTCCTGGACACCCGTGAGCTGAACGAGGACTACTGGTACCGCAATCTGCGCCGTACGGTCCGGCTGGAGGAGACCACACGGGTCCTGCTCGACCGCAGGCACACCGCGTTCGTCGAACTCGGCCCGCACCCGGTGCTGACCGCCGCACTCCAGGACACGGTGACGGCGGCCGGCGGGGACGCGGTGGTCGGCGGTTCGCTGCGCAGGAACAAGGGCGGCCTCGCCCAGCTCTACCGCTCCGCTGCGCGGCTGTTCGCGCACGGTGTCCCCGTCGACTGGGCGAAGGCGTTCGGCCTGGACGGCGCGGCCCGGGACGAACTGCCGACATACGCGTTCCAGCGGGAGCGGTACTGGCTCGACCGCACCGGGGAGCACACCGCCAGGGACGCGGGCACGCCGGGCCCGTCCCGGCGGTTCGCCGGGGGCACCGGCCAGGACCGCACCCGGCTGCTCGCGCGGACGATCACCGAGGAGCTGGCCCTGGCGCTGGGCCGCGGCAGGGACGGCACGGTGGAGCCGACGGAGACCTTCACCGAACTGGGCCTCAACTCGCTCTCCGCGATGGAGCTGCGGACCCGGCTCGCCACACTGACGGGGGTGAAGCTGCCGGTCACGGCGCTGTTCGACCACCCGACCGTCGACCAGCTCACCAAGGCGCTCGACGAACTCCTCACCGAGTCCGAGGACGTGGCGGAACCCGGCCAGGAGGCGGCGCCCGACCAGGACACCGCGCCCGAGGACGCGGCCGCCCCCGACGCCGCCCCCGTCGCGGCCGCCCCGCTGGTAACGCTGTTCCGCTCGGCGTGCGCGTCCGGACTGATCGACGAAGGGCTCGATCTGCTGGCGGCCGCCGCCCGGCTGCGTCCCGTCCCGGAGCGGCCCGCCCCGGTCCGTCCGCCCGTCCGCTTCTCGCGCGGTGACCGGGGGCCCGCGCTGGTGTGCCTGCCGTCCTTCGTGGCGCCCGCGAGCCCGTACCAGTTCGCCCGGTTCGCCTCGGTGTTCCGTGGCGAGCGGGACGTGTACGCGCTGTCCGCCGGGGGCTACACGGCGGGGGAGCCCCTGCCGGAGTCCGTCACCGCGCTCGTACGGGCGCAGGCGGACGCGGTGCGTGCCTGCGCGGGCGATCGGCCGTTCGTCCTGACCGGGTACTCCTCGGGCGGCTGGCTCGCCCAGGCGGTGGCCGAGGAACTGCACGGGACGGCCCCCGTGGCGGGCGTCGTCCTGCTGGACAGCTTCCTGCCGGGCGCGCCCGAGCTGCAACGCATCCAGGTGACGCTCTTCGACGAACTGGCCGCCAAGCCCGGCGTCGCCGAACTGGTCGACGACACCAACCTCACCGCGATGGGCCGCTACCTCGGCCTCTTCGCGGGGTGGCGGCCCCGGCGGGCCGCCGCGCCGACGCTGCTGGTCCGGGCCGAGGACCTGCCCGGCGCCGGCAGGGAGGAACGCTCCGCCTGGCCGTCGGCACACACCGAGGTGTACACGCCGGGCAGCCATGTCTCGATGATCGACGAGTGCGCCGGGACGACCGCGCGGACGGTCGCGACCTGGCTCGACACGGCCTTCTGAGCCCCCGGCCGTGCCCCGCCGCCCGGGAGCGGCGGGGCACGGCGCGCGGCGGGCCCGCCCCGCCGGGGAACCCCGGACGTTCACGACATCGAAGGGAGCAGGAAGGTGCTGGTCGTCCAGAAGTACGGAGGCTCCTCCTTGCAGGACGCCGACCGGATACGACGGGTCGCCGAACGCATCGCCCGGACACGGCGCGACGGTCACGATGTCGTCGTGGTCTGCTCGGCCATGGGCGACACCAGTGACGAACTGATCGACCTTGCCGAGAAGGTGAGCGGGAACCGGCCCGCGCGGGAGATGGACATGCTGCTCTCCTCCGGGGAGCGGGTCTCCAACGCGCTGATGGCCATGGCCCTCCACGACCTGGACGCCCCCGCCCGTTCCCTCTCCGGGGCGCAGGCGGGGGTGTTCACCGACGCGCGCCACGGCGGGGCCCGCATCGTGGAGGTCGTACCGGACCGGGTCGTACGGGTACTGGCCCAGGCGTCGATCGCCCTCGTCGCAGGGTTCCAGGGCGTCTGCCGGGACACCGGGGACACCACCACCCTGGGGCGCGGCGGGTCGGACGTCACGGCGGTCGCCCTGGCCGCGGCGCTGGGGGCCGATGTGTGCGAGATCTACACCGACGTCGACGGGGTGTACACCGCCGACCCCCGCGTCGTCGGCAGCGCGCGGCTGCTGGCGGCCGTCGGCAGCGCGGACATGCTCGAAATGGCGGCCACCGGCGCGAAGGTCCTCATGCCGCGCTGTGTGGAGTACGCCCGCCGGCACGGAGTCGACATCCGTGTCCGGTCCTCTTTCACGGACCGTCCGGGAACACTCGTTTCGCATGCGGTGGAGGAGCGCGCGGTGGAAGGTACCCGCATCACGGGTGTGACGCACACCCGGTCCATCTCGAAGATCACGGTGTCGGGGGTGCCCGCCGGACTGCACGCGGTCGCGGACGTCCTCGACGTCCTGGCCGCCGCCGGGATACCCGTCGGCATGCTCCAGAACCTGCCGGCCGACGCGACCGCGGCGCCCGCCCCCGACCTGACCTTCACGGTGCCGGGCGCGGACGGGCCGCGCGCCGTGGACCTGCTGGAACGGCACCGCGACCGCACCGGCCACGGACCGGTGCGCTGCGACGCCGGAACGGGCCAGGTCTCGCTCGTCGGCTCCGGCATACGCGGCGGCGCCGGCATCGTGGCCGCGCTGTGCCGGACCCTGGCCGAGGCCGGTATCGGCGTGCAGTCCGTCTCCACCTCCGAGATCCGGGTCTCGGCCCTGTGCCGTGCCGACCAACTCGACGACGCGGTACGGGCGTTGCACCGCCGCTTCGGTCTCGACGCGGCCACCGAGGCCGTCGTCCACGCGGGAACGGGGCGCTGACCGTGCCGCCGACCGTCCCCGTTCCCCGCTCGTGCCGTCCCGCCGCCGAAAGGATCTCGCCATGAACACCGGACCCCTGAAGGTCGCCGTACTCGGGTGCGGAGTGGTCGGTACGGAAGTGGTCCGGCGGCTGGACGAGGCGGGGGAGGCGCTGGCGGGCCGCATCGGCGCGCCCGTCGAGCTCGCGGGCGTCGCCGTACGCGACCCCGGAAGGCCGCGCGGCGTGAGCCTCGCCCCGCACCTGTGGACCGACGACCCGCTGGGCCTGGTCAAACGGGACGACATCGACATCGTCGTGGAACTCCTCGGCGGGACGGAACCCGCGCACTCCCTGGTCGTCGCGGCCATGGAGCACGGCGCGTCGGTGGTCACCGCCAACAAGGCACTGCTCGCCGGGCACGGACCGGCCCTCCACGAGACGGCAGCACGGCACGCCGTCGACCTGTCCTACGAGGCGTCCGTCGCGGCCGCGATCCCGCTGCTGCGGCCGCTGCGCGACTCCCTCGGCGGCGACCGGATCACCCGCGTCACCGGAATCGTCAACGGCACCACCAACTACGTCCTGGACCGTATGACGCAGACCGGCGGTGACCTCGCGTCGGCGCTGCGTGAGGCCGTGGAACGCGGCTACGCCGAGGCCGACCCGAGCGCCGACGTCGACGGGACGGACGCGGCGTCCAAGGCCGTGATCCTGGCGTCCCTCGCCTTCCACACCTGGCTGCCCCCGGCGAGCGTCCACCGCGAGGGGATCGGCGGGGTGACCGCGGCGGACGTGGCGGACGCCCGGGACTGCGACCGTGTCGTCAAGCTGGTCACCGTGGTGGAACGGACCGGCCCCGGCCCGGACGGCGTACTGCTGCGGGTGCACCCCGCGATGGTCGCCCGGGACCACCCCCTCGCCGATGTGCGCGGCGCGGACAACGCGGTGGTCGTCGAGGCCGCCGACGCCGGGGAGCTGCTGTTCCGGGGCGCGGGTGCCGGAGGGGTGCCCACCGCGAGCGCCGTCGTCGGGGACCTGGTGACGGCGGGGAGGAGAAGACTGAGCGGCCACCACGACACCGCGCCGCCCGCCACCGTGCCGGAACCGGACTGTCCCCGGCCGGAGTTGCGCAGCCGCTATCACCTCCGTCTCGGCGTCACCGATGCCACCATGGCCCTCGACGGCATCACCACCGTCCTGGCGGCACACGGCATACGGGCCGACTCCGTACGGCACCGCCGCACCGGCACCGGAGAGACGCTGGTCCTGACCACGGCGGTCACCGCCGAACCGGCGCTGCTGACCGCGGTGGACGCCCTCGCCGCCCTGCCGGAGGTGAGCGCGGCACCACGGTTCCTGCGTCTGCTGGACCCCGCCGGCGGGGGAGCCGGCTGAGGGCCCACCGCGTCCTGCTGACGGGCCGCGCGCGAGGCGGGCCGCGCGCCCCGTCCGCGCGCCCTGTGACCCCGTGCCGGGCCTGCGCGCGTGCGGCCGTTCTCCCGGTACGGCACGGTCCCTCCGGTGCCGCGGCGGAAGCGGTCGTCCGGTCACTTCCTCACCGCCATCCGGGAAAAAAGCGGCCCGGGTCGGTACACATCATGTCCCTAGGGGACAGAAAAAACCGTACTTGTTCTTCATCAGGGCCCTGCGCACGATGGCGGCATGACGGAAGAACACGCGGCGCCCCGCCGCTGGGCGGTATTGGCCGTGCTGCTGGCCGGCATGCTCATGGGGGGCATGGACCTCACCATCCTCAATGTCGCACTGCCGACGGTGGGCCGGGAATTACTCCCGTCGAGTTCCGCGCTCCTCTGGATCACCGACGGCTACCCGCTCACCGTGGCGGCCACCCTGGTCGTCTGCTCCACACTCGGCGACCGCCTCGGCCGCAAACGGGTCCTGATGGCGGGGCTGACCACCTTCGCCCTCGCCTCCCTCGCGGCGGCCCTCTCCTCCGCGTCCGGGCAGCTCATCGCGGCCCGCGCCGTCCAGGGCCTGGGCTACTCGATGATGCTGTCCAGCACGGTGGTGATCATCCGGGTGATCTTCCCGGTCGCCCGCGAGAGGTCACTCGCGTACGGGCTGTGGGTGGCCAGTTCCAGCACCGGCGCGGCGCTCGGCCCGGTGCTCGGCGGCGCGCTGGTGGAGAAGTTCTCCTGGGGCGCGGTCTTCCTCGTCAATGTGCCGATCGCGGCGCTCGCCGTCGTGATCGGCGCGGTACTCGTGCCCGAGTCCCGCAACCCCGACCCGCACCGCTGGGACGTCCTCAGCGCGGTGCTCTCCATCCTCGGGCTGGCCGGCGCGGTCTACGCGCTCCAGCACATCGGCCAGCCCGAGCGGCCGTCCCCGGCCACCGTGGCGGCGGGCGTGCTGGGGGCGGTCCTGCTGGTCGTCTTCACCCTGCGCCAGCGCCGTATCCCGAATCCGCTGCTGGAGATGCGGCTGTTCACCGACCGCCGGTTCTCGGTGTCCACGGTCGCCATCCTGTTCTGCTACGGCGCCTACACGGGGCTGCTGTTCCTGCTGACCCAGCTGCTGCAACTCGTCGACGGCTACTCGCCGTTGAAGGCCGGGCTGACGCTGGTGCCCGTCGCGGTGGCGAGCGCGGTCGGCGGGGTGGTGGCCCCGAAGCTGGCCGCGGCCCTGGGCAACCGCTGGGGCGTCACGACCGGTGTCACGGTGCTCGCCCTCGCCCTGGCCGCGCTGGCGGCGTTCGGCGCGGCGGGCAACCTCGCCGCGCTGGTCGCGGTCGGATTCGGCGCCGGAACGGTGATGACGCTGGGCGCCGACGCGATGATGAGCGCGGCACCTCCGGAGCGGGCGGCGGAGGCCGGGGCCGTGCAGGAGGTCGGCTTCTCGCTGGGCGCGGGCCTCGGCGTCGCCGCCATGGGCATCATCGTCACGGTGTCCTACCAGGCCCATCTCGCCCCGGTCGGCGGCCTGACGCCGGGCCAGTCCGACGCCGCCTCCGGCTCGTTGGGTGCCGCGATGGGCCTGGCGGGGAAGCTCACGGGCGGTACGGGGGAGGCCCTGCGGCGCAGCGCGCAGCGGGCCTACGAGACCGGGTTCTCCGTCACCACCACGACGGTGGCGGTCGTCCTGCTGGCGCTCGCCGCGCTGACCGCCGTCCTGCTGCGGCCCCACCGGGCCACGGTCCCCGCGGCGGACGTCCCGCAGCGGACCACCGCCTGACGCGTCGGCCCGGCCGCGCGGTGACGTCCTCCGGGACGCCGCCGCGCGGCCGGGCCGTGACGGCTCAGGCGATCGAGGAGTCGGGGACGCGGCCGCGGACCTGCTCGCGGTACCAGTGGCCCCATTCCTCCAGCT
Organism: Candidatus Streptomyces philanthi; assembly: GCF_059553635.1. Taxonomy (NCBI): domain Bacteria; kingdom Bacillati; phylum Actinomycetota; class Actinomycetes; order Kitasatosporales; family Streptomycetaceae; genus Streptomyces; species Candidatus Streptomyces philanthi. Next base: position 48,775 of record NZ_JCANQV010000005.1, on the reverse strand, counting down.
GCTCCACCAGGCCCTTGAGGCTCATGCCGATCTCGGTGAGCGAGTACTCGACCCTCGGGGGGACCTCCCGGTAGACGGTCCGCAGCACCAGGCCGTCCTCCTCCAGGTCGCGCAGCTGGCGGGTGAGCATCCGCGGGGTGATGTCGGGCATCGCACGGTTCAACTCACCGAAACGGTGCGTTCCATTGAAAAGGTATTTCAGAATACTGAGCTTCCAGATGCCCCCGCACACGGTCATCGCGACCTCAAGGGTGCAGTAGTCGAGCATCTCGTCCACGCGTGGCCGCATGTCCCTCCCAACCCGTGCCCATCAATTTTCGTTCTCGATAATAATGTCTCCCGGGCATGCCCAGCTGACCGGTCACCCGTTGGCCGGATTCGGCGCTTTTATGGACGGTCCGGCCCCGGCGCACCCTCCACCGGGACCGTTACCGCAGGTCGCGCGGGCATCCGGCGTACCACCGGCGCACGCGCCGGGGCCTGGGGACATGCCGCCGCAGACGCCGTGATCCGAGAGCGACCGGGCGCCCGCCCACCGCCTTTCGGCCCCACCCCACCAGGAATGCCGCAACCAGAATGGCCGAAAATTGCGCCCCGCATTGTTTCGGGAATATTGACAGGTGATCGACGGTTGCCGGTCACGGTGATCCCGGTCGGGTACCGCGGGCGACGCGGACGGAATTCCGGTAAGCGGACACCTCGCTGTGTATGCGATCTGAGGCGGGGAAACCCCGCACCCCGTCAGGAAAGCGGGGCCGGCTCCCCGTCCGCCGTGCGCACCGCGGGCGGGGGAGCGGTGCCGGAGGGGCGCTCAGCCGCCCGTACCCGCCGGGAGGGAGTCGTCAGGACGACGAGACAGGCGACGACGAGCACCATGCCGACCCAGCCGAGCGCCGGCAGCCGCTCGCCCACCACCAGGACCGCGAACACGGCCGCCACGGCCGGCTCCAGCAGCGACAGCGTCGTCGCCGTACTCACGGGAACCCGGGCCAGCCCCACCCCGAACAGCACATAGCCCGCGAACATCGGCACCAGCGCCATGTACAGGCCCACCCCCGCGTTCGTCCACGAGGCGACCAGCGGCGCGCCCGTGACCGCCAGCACCGGCAGCAGCATCAGGCCGCCCAGCCCGAACACCGCCCCCATCGCCGCCCGCGAGGCGGTGCCGCACAGGATGAGACGGTGTGCCGCCCACGCGTACACGGCGTACGTCACGCCCGCGACCAGCCCGAGCCCCACTCCGGCGACCGTCCGCCCGACGGAGCCGGTACCCGCCCCGGACCCGGCCCGCGCCGCCTCGGCCGCGCACAGCAGAACGGTCCCGCCGACCCCCAGCGCGGCGGCGCCCAGCCAGCGCGGGGACAGCCGCCGCCGGTCGGCGGCCCACTCGATCAGGGCCGACGCCAGCGGCGCCGAGCCGAGCGAGACGACCGTGCCCACCGCGACACCGGCCAGCCGCATCGAGCTGTAGAACGCCAACGGGTACAGGGCCACCCCCACCCCGCCGACCAGCACGATCCGCCACCGCGCCCGCAACTCCGCCCGCGACCGGACGATCGGACGCGCCGCCACCGCCGCCTGCAACAGTCCGCCCAGCCCCATCGCCGCGGCCCCGATCGCCAGCGGCCCCACCCCCGGGGCGAAGGTCGCGGCCGTGCCCGTGGTGCCCCACAGCACCGACGCCACCAGGATCGCGAGGACGCCGGCGCCGTGCCCGTCGTGACCCGTCACAGGGCGTCCACCAGGCGCTCCGCCAGATCGCGGGCGTGCCGCACACGCGTGCCGTCCCCTTCGAGGCCGGCGCGCACAATGGCCCCTTCGAGCAGGAACGCCAGATGCTCCGCCGTCGCGGCCGCCCTCTCCTCCTCGCCGGGCAGCAACTCCCGGACATGGGTGGTGAGCAGGTCCTCGACCTCCTCCTTGTGGCGGCGCACCACCTCCCGGCCCTCGTGGCCGGTGGGCAGTTCGGCGGCGGCGTTGAGCAGTCCGCACCCCCGGAACCCGTGCTCGTAGGCGAACGAGGCGTGGTCGGCGTAGGCGTCGAAGACCGCGAGCACGGCCTCGCGCGGCCCTCGCGCCGCGGCGAGCCGCCGCCGGTAGAGCCCGAGCCATTCGTCGTGCCGGGCCCGGAGGTAGGCGCAGACGAGGTCGGCCTTGGAGGCGAAGTTGTTGTAGAGGCTCATCTTCGCCACACCGGCCTCGGAGGTGATCGTGTCGATCCCCGTCGCCGCCACGCCGTCGGCGTAGAACCGCCGGGCCGCGGCATCGAGAATCCGCCCCCGCGCGGCACCCCGCCGCCGCGCGGCCGGCTGCCCGGCACTGTCCTTCGTGTCGCTCATCGGTCTCACTCCCTGCCGTTATTAGGTAGACCAGTCTACCTAATAAGAGGTGGGGTGAGGGGTAACGGTGGGTGATGTCCGAGGTGTGCGCGGCGCTCCTGCCGCGCCCGTCCTTTTTCGGACTGCCGTGAGTCGCCCGGCGTGAGGATTCCGACAGGAATTCCGTGACGCGCGGAACGGGGAATTCCGTACGGATCGATGCGTGGCGGAGTGCGTCCGTGACGCTCCGGAAGCGATCTACCAGGTGTTGCGTCGTTCATCGCGCGTAGAAAGTTCATCCTTTGACTTTCTGCTTTCCGTTTTCACGCGGCGGAAATACTTCCGTCCGGATTCCTCGTCCGGGTGCGGTAGGTTGACCGGAATCCGACGTAGGCTGACGGCGTGTCGGCTGGCGGGGGAGGGTGCGTCATGCCTCGCGCGGCACGAAGGGGTGCCGTGGGGCGGACGCCGGAAGTTCCTGCTGTTACAGCGGGTGATGCCTACCCGCTATCTTCTGTTTCTGGTGACCTGTCAGTATTCTCTCGGTTGGAGAGATTTGTTCGCAGGGGGCACAGCGATGTTCGCGTTGTTGATGCGTCGAACCGTCACGGGCGTGGCCGCACGGTCCCGCGTGTGCGGCCCCTGCGCGCCCGGTGCCCGTCACGCCGCCCCCCGTACCCCGGGACGCGGCGCCAGGACGCCGGAACGACGTGCCCCCACACCCCGGGGCGCCAGGTCCGGCCCGCAGCGCGCCTTACCCTCTCCGCCCCCGCCACCGGACCACAGGGGTGACCGCGGGACACGCGTGAGACACGGATGACCGGAGAAAGCAGGGATCACAGCGGACCGGGCACGGCCGGAGCACGGTCGCTCGGCTGACGGGCGTACGGCGTTCCGTACTCCCTTCCACTGGGTGGCGCCACACGTCGACGCGACGCGGCGCAGTAACGGGGTGAGCAGGCTTGAAGAAATTAGTGCTGTCGGAATCTCCGGCCGCCTCCGGCGCCGAACACGACGAGCTGGAAGAGGCGTTGCTCAAGCTCCAGTCCCTCATCCAGTCCACGGTGGCCAAGCACCGCGGCCGTCTCTCCGAGGAATCACTGCTGTCCGAGGTGGTGGGCGAGGACGGTGTCGTCCTGGCGATGGCCGAGCAGATGATCGCCGAGGCCCGGAGGAGCGTGACGATGGCCGCCGCGCCCCGCGAGGGCGGGTCACCGGTGCTGCGGACGGTGGTGGGCAGGCTGCTGGACGGCGGCACCGGCCGCCTGGAGGTGCGGCTGCTGTGCCCCCGTACCGCTCTGGACGCGCCGCTCGCCCGCCGGCTGGCGGCCGTCCCCTCCCACCAGGTGCGCATCACCGCCATGCCGGTGGAACCGCTGCTGATCGTGGACGGCCGCACCGTACTGACCTGCGTGGAGACCCCCGCCGGCCGGCGGGCCTCCCTGGTCCGCTCGTACCCGGTGATCCGCGCCATGTACGCCCTCTTCGACGGGATGTGGCACGCCGCGGTCGCCCCGGCGGAGTGGTCGGGGTGGACGCAGCGCCCACGGGAGGAGTTCAACCGGCAGGTCCTGGGGCGGTTGCAGGCCGGCGTCACCGACGAGGTCGCCGCCCGTGAACTCGCCGTGTCCGTCCGCACCTACCGCCGCCATGTCGCGGAGCTGATGACGAGAATGGGCGCCAGCTCACGGTTCCAGGCGGGCGTGCGCGCCGCCGAGTTGGGCCTGCTCACCAGCGCCCCGGAACGGTGCCGCGCCGACGGCGGGAACCGGACGGGAGGGGCGCGCGCCGGTTGAGACGCGCCGGTGAGGCGGGGACACTGGCGCGATGTACCCGGACGCCGACGCCGCCGCGCTGTACGACCTGCTCAACCCGTGGGACCCCCGCCACTGGCCCGCGGACGCCTTCTACGACGCGCAGGTCATGGCCGCGGGCGCGGTGCTGGACGTCGGCTGCGGCACCGGCGCCATGCTGCGCCGCGCCCGCGAACAGGGCCACCCCGGGCGCCTGACCGGCCTCGACCCGGACCGCGCCGCGCTGTCGCGGGCCCGGCGGCGTACCGACGTCGAGTGGGTCGAGGGCCGGGCGGCGGACGCGGCGTGGCGCGGCGCCTTCGACCTCGCGACGATGACCGGCCACGCCTTCCAGTGCCTGGTCACCGCCGCCGAACTGGGGGCCTCGCTCGCCGCCGTCCGGGCCGCGCTGCGGGACGACGGCCGCTTCGTGTTCGAGACCCGCCACCCGCGGGCGCGCGCCTGGGAGGACTGGAACCCTTCGCACGCGGTCGAGGTCACCGACGCGTCCGGCCGCGCCCTGCGCCTGTGGCACGAGGTCGAGTCCGTCACCGGGGATCTCGTCACCTTCACCGGTACGACGGCCGCCGCCGACGGCACCGTCCTGCGCGTCGACCGCGCGACCCTGCGCTTCCTCGGTGAGCCGGAACTCGACGCCCTGCTCGCCGCGGCGGGCCTCGTCGTCGAGGCGCGCCACGGGGACTGGGACCGGGGTCCCGTCACCGCGACGAGCCGGGAGATCATCACGATCGCCCGCCGGGCCTGACGGCCGCCGTGCCCGCGCTCAGCGGGCCGCGTACGCCCGGAGGCGTTCCTCGCGTGCCGTCAGGCAGCAGCTGGCGCAGCGGACCGCCTCCGCGCTCGTGTAGAAGAGGCAGCAGGTGCGGCGGAGGTAGGCGAGGCGGGTGGTGCCGTCGCGGCGGCGTACGGGGACGAGTTCGCCGAGCGGCGCCAGCCCCGACCGTGCGGCGAACAGGTCCCAGCGGCGGGACAGAAGAGACGGGTCGGCGTCCGAGGCGCCCAGGGCGGTGGCGCAGCCGTGCGCGACACCGCCCCTCAGCTGGCGCAGGCCCGCGCGGGTGCGGGTGCGCAACGCCCCGGTCAGGGGCAGCAGATGACCGTCGAGGACGGTACGGCACAGCAGATCGACGGAGGCGCCCGAACCCTCGGGCAGCAGCCTCGGGACGCGGACCCGCACCCCGGCGATGCCGTGGGCACCCGGGCGGACCAGCACATTGGCGGCCCGCATGTCCGGCACCCGGTCGTGCAGGGCCCAGTGCAGCACCGCCGCCGCCGTGACCCGGCCCGCGTAGACGGCCGCCACCGTCAGGGCCGTGGCATGCGGGGTCGTATGGCCGCTGCCGCGCCGTTCGGCCTCCAGTAGCACCGTGAGCTCCGCCGACCCGGCGTCGTGCAGCCGCTCGGCCGGCAGCCAGGCGTCCGCCTCCGCCTCGGGCGGCGCGCCCGCCGCGACGTCCCAGCGGCGGCCGTGGGCGCCGGGCCGCCACACCTCCTCCGTCCCCCCGGCCGTCATGACGGCGGCAGGTAGTAGACGTGCGGGGTACCGGTGACGGGGTGCGGCGCGACGCGGGTGCGCACCCCGTACACCTCGTGCAGCAGATCCTCCGTGAGGACCTCCCCGGGCGGGCCGGAGGCGATGACGCGGCCGGAGTCCAGGACGTGCAGCCGGTCGCAGTAGGCGGCGGCGAGATTGAGGTCGTGCAGCACCAGGAGGCTGGTGACGGGCAACGCGCGGACGAGGGAGAGGAGTTCCAGCTGGTAGCGGACGTCGAGGTGGTTGGTGGGCTCGTCCAGGGCGAGCAGTCCGGGTTCCTGCACCAGGGCGCGGGCCAGCAGGGCACGCTGCCGCTCACCGCCGGACAACTCCTCGAACGGGCGCTGCCGGAGACCGCCGACCCCCACGCGCTCCAGCGCCCCGGTCACCCGCCGTACGTCGTCGGGGCCGTCCTGCTCCCAGAACCGCTTGTGCGGGCTGCGGCCCATCGCCACCACCTCGTGCACACTGAGCCCCGACACCACGGTCGCGTCCTGCGGCACCACCGCGATCCGGCGGGCCCGCTCCTTCACCCCGAGCGCCGCCGCGTCCTCACCGTCCAGCAGTATCCGGCCCGAGCGGGGGCGCAGCGCCCCGTACACACAGCGCAGGAACGTCGTCTTCCCGCTGCCGTTGGGGCCGACCAGGCCCGCGGTCTCCCCGGGGCGCACGTCGAGGGACACCCCGCTCAGCAGCTCCCGGCCGCCGGCCTCGTAGCGCACGTCCTGGGTGACGAGGCCGACCGGGGGCGTCTCCCCGGCGCTCATGCCCGTACCTCCTTCGTCGAACGGCGCAGCAGCCACAGGAAGAAGGGGCCGCCCGCCAGCGCGGTGACGACACCGACCGGGATCTCCTGCGGCGCCGCCGCGGTACGGGCGACAAGGTCGGCGAGCAGCAGGAAGACGGCGCCGCCGAGCGCGGCCACCGGCAGCAGTCGGCGGTGCCCGGAGCCGACGGCCATCCGGGCCGCGTGCGGCACCATCAGCCCCACGAAGCCGATCGAGCCGCTGCACGCCACCAGCACCCCCACCACCAGGGAGACCAGCACGAACACCCGGGAGCGGAAGCGTCCCGCGTCCAGCCCGAGCGTGCGGGCCCCCTCCTCCCCGGCCAGGAGCAGATCGAGGGGCCGCGCCAGCGCCATCAGCAGCGCCACCCCCGCCACGAGGACGACGGCCGGGACGAGGAGTTCGTCCCAGCGGGCCGCGCCGAGCCCGCCGAGGGTCCAGAACATCACCGCCCGCAGCTGCTCCGACTCCGCCGACACGACGAGGACGAGACTGGTGAAGGCGGAGAGGATGTACTGGACGGCCACCCCCGCGAGGACCAGCCGGCCCGTCGTCATGGTGCCGCCGCGCCGCGCCATCGCGTAGACGGCCACCAGCGCCACCAGCGAACCCGCGAACGCGGCCAGCGGCACCAGGAACGTCGTGGCCACCGCGCCGCCGACGCCCAGGACGAGCACCGTGACCGCGCCGGCCGACGCCCCGGACGACGCGCCCACCAGGAACGGGTCGGCCAGCGCGTTGCGGACCAGCGCCTGGAGTACCGTTCCCGTCACGGCCAGTCCCGCGCCGACCACCACGGCGAGCAGCACCCTCGGCAGCCGCACGTCCCACACGATCGACGCGTAGGCGCCGGTGTGCGGCCCGTCGAACAGGACCCGGACGACGTCCGCCGGCGGTATCCGCACCTGGCCGATGGCCAGCCCGGCGACCGCCGAGGCGGCCAGCAGCACCACGAGGCCCGTCAGCACCAGCGGGAAGCGGGCCGCCGCGGGGAGCGGGGGCCTCATGCGGAACGCGGGTGGAGCTGCGCGGCCAGGTCCTCGACGGCGTCGGCGACGCGGACGCCGAGGACGGCGGAGGACAGCGGGAGCACCGCGAACCGCTTGTTCCTGATCGCCGGGACGTCGGCGAGCGCCGGGTCGTTCAGCAGACGCTTCTTCTTCGCCTCGACGCTCGTCCCGCCGTAGTCGTAGATCACGATGACCTCGGGCCCGCGGTCGATGACCTTCTCCCAGGAGACGGCGGAGAAGACCTTCCCGATGTCGCCGAAGACGTTCCGGCCGCCCGCCAGGGTGATGATCTGGTTGCCGATGCCCCGGCCGCCCGCGGTGAACGCGCTGCTGTCGCCGGAGTCGTACACGAGGACCGAGGGCCGGTGCACGCCCTTGAGGCGCTTGGTCACCGCGTCGATCCTCCCCTGGAGCCGCGCGACCAGCCTCTCGCCCCGCTCCGGGACGCCGAAGGTGCGCGCGACCTGGCGTATCTCGGTGGCCAGTTGCTCCGTGCCGACCGGGCCCTCGGCGCAGTTCTCGACGTTCAGCCGGGTGGCGATGCCGGTCTTCCGCAGCGTGGCGCGGTCGAGTCCGGCGCCCTTGTCGAAGGCGCTGGTGTAGCCGCCGTAGACGAAGTCCGGGTTCGCGCCCAGGAGGACCTCCTTGGACGGGTACTTGCCGGCGAGCACCTTCAGCCCCGCGTACGCGGACCGGTACTCCGGGAGGATCTTGTCGTCCAGGTACGCGGTGCCGGCGATCCGGTCGCGCAGCCCGAGGGCGAGCAGGATCTCGGTGGCGTGCTGGTTCATGGTGACGGCACGGTGGGGCGGCTGGGTGAACGTGGTCCGCTCACCGCAGTTGGTGACCGTGTACGGGAACCCTTCCGTCGTGCTCCGCCCACCCTTCGCGCCCTGCTCCGGCGCGCCGCAGGCGGCCACCGGGAGCACCAGGAGGAACGGGAGCAGCGCGCGCAGCGCGGCCCGGGGTCCGGACATGACGTTCTGCCTCTCCTGGGGAAGTCCTCGTTCCCCTGGTCGTACGGAGAAGGCGGCACGTCAGTGTCTGGCTCCCGGGGCCGCGGGGCTCCCGGTCACAGTGGCGGGACCGCACCGGATTCACACCGGTTTCCTGTCCTGCACCGCCTGGGGTTGGTGCGCACAGTGTGCCAGACGCTTCTCCCGGGACACCGTCCGGCTCCGCACCGGCCCAACGCGCGGTCAGCGGGGGCCGGTCAACGGCAGGCGAAGCCGCGCGGGGGCGGTGCGGTGCCCGGCGGGCCGGGGCAGGCCCGCCGGGCACCACGCGGGTGGTCAGCGGAAGAGGCGCTTCCAGGTTTCCGGGCCGGGGTAGCCGTCGGCGTCGGCGCCGCGCCAGCCCTGGGACCGTTGGAACGCCTCGACGTTGCGGCGGTCGGACTCGCTCCAGCGGGGGCCGGGGCCCTGGGAGTAGTGCTTGCCGAAGCCCTTCTTCACCAGTTGCTTCCCGAGCCGGGAGACATGGGCGTTGTTCGCGCCGGGGCGGAAGTACTGCTTACCGGGGAACGCCGTGGACTGGCCGCTGCCCGAGCCGCCGCCGGACGTGCCGCCGGAGCCGCCGGACGAGCCGCCGACGTTCTTGCCCGTGCCGTCGACCAGGTAGCGCCAGGTGGCCGGGCCGGGGATGCCGTCGGCCTCCGCCCCGGACCAGCCCTGGGCCTTCTGGAACGCCTGGGTGGCCTTGCGGTCGGAGTCGGACCACCGGGGGCCCGGACCCTGCGAGTAGAACTTCCCGGCACCGCGCTTGACCAGCATCTGCCCGAGCTTGGTGACGTTCGCGTTGTGGGCGCCTGGGCCGAAGGACGACGCGCCCGGGAACGCGTTGCCGCCGCCTCCGGTGTTGCCGCCCTCACCGCCGGAGGTGACCACGTTCTTGTAGCGGTAGGGGACGTACTTGGCGGAGTTGGAGGTGTACGCGTAGGGGAGGGTCCGCTTGACCGCCCCGAGGCCGCCGGCCTCCTCCATCACCACGTACCGGGTGCGGGCGCTGTCGGCCCAGCCGGCGAAGAGCACCACGTGCGAGCCCTTCTCGGGGTTCGCCGGGTTGTGGTAGAGCAGCATGTCGCCGGGCTGGAGCTGGCTCTTGGAGATCCGGACGCCGTACTGGTGGATGTCGCCGGTCCAGTGGTTGCCGGACAGGCCCCAGGCCATGGAGATGAAGCCGGAGCAGTCCTGCCGGTAGCCGTCCGACCAGTAGCCGTTCCAGACGTACGGCACCCGGGCGTCCACCCAGGTCTGGGCGCGGGCGAGGATCTGCTGGCGCGTCAGCGACAGGTCGTGGCCCGCCGTCCGCGCCAACTGCCGGCGGCCGTGCAGCGGCCCCGGGTCGCCCTGCGGGTTCGCGGCCCTGGTGGCCGCGGCGGGGACGGCCGGGACGGACGCGGGGGAGGCGGTGATGGGGGACGTGGTGGTGCTGTGGGCCGGGGCGGGCGTCGCGGTGGCCGCGAACGAGGCTCCCGCACCGCCCAGCAGCGTGGCCCCGGTCAGGGTCGCCACGGCGGCGATGTCGCGGCCCCGTACGCCGCGGCAGCCGGTGTCCTCGGTGCGCTGGAGCCGGCATCCGGGGCATGTACAGGTGTCGAGGGGTATGTCGACGAAGGTGGGGGCTGCCGTCATCGTGTGACCTGCTTCCTGAGGGGACGGGGGAGGGGCGGCGGTACGCGCCCGCCGTTCCGGGCGGGCGCAGGGGGGCCGGCGACGACCGTGCCGGTCACGGCCGGTGCAGCAAGGCCGGGCATCTGGCTCACCTCGCAGTCGATGGGTGCGTACGCCCCGGATCCGGGCAGGCGGGAGCGCGTCCACCCATGATGATCATGATCGAGGTTCATCCTAGAATGAGGTGAAAGCGGACCGAAAGAGCGTTTAAGTCTTTTGTCTGTTTCGGTATCTGGCGCTCGATGTGTTCCAACGGCCCGGAAGCCGCTGTGACCTGGCCGTCCCGGCTCCCGTTCCGTCGTCGCCGTGAGGATGAGACGAGGGGCCGGCCCGCACGGACACCCCGGAGGCCCCTCCCGGGCTTCGCGCCGACCGCCCCCGACCGCGCTACGAGCGGACTCCCGCCGATTCGCCCGGTGGCCGGTGCAGCCGGTGGAGGCGGGCGTAGGCCGGGTTGTGGGCGAGCAGCTCGTCATGGGTGCCGCGGGCGACACAGCGACCCTGGTCGAGCAGGACGATCTGGTCGGCGTCGCGGACCGTGAGCAGGTTGTGGGAGATGATGATCGTGGTGCGTCCGGACATCAGCAGGCGCAGGGGCTCCAGGACCCGGCGGCTCGATTCGGCGTCGAGGCCGGTGGTCGGCTCGTCCAGGATGAGGACGGGGGCGTCCCGGATCATCGCGCGGGCGATGGCGAGGCGCTGGCGCTGGCCGCCGGAGAGCAGCCGGCCGCGCTGGCCCACCACGGTGTCGTAGCCGTCGGGCAGGGCGCTGATGAAATCGTGGGCGTCCGCCGCGCGGGCCGCGGCGCGGATCTCCGCCTCACCGGCCTCCGGACGCCCGTACGCGATGTTCTCGCGGACCGTGCCGTGGAAGACCAGCGTCTCCTGGAGCACCACGGCGACGTTCTCCCGCAGCTCGTCGAGGGCGAGGTCGCGCAGGTCGACGCCGTCGAGCCGCACCGATCCGGACGACGGGTCGTAGAAGCGGAGCAGCAGCTTGGAGACGGTCGACTTGCCCGCCCCGCTGGCCCCGACCAGCGCCAGGGTCTCTCCCGGGGCCGCCGTGAACGACACCTGCGACAGCGCCGGTGTCTCGACGTCCGGGTAGTGGAAGGAGACCTTGTCGAACGTGACGGCGCCCCGGGCGCGCCCCAGCGGGCGCGGGGTCGCGGGATCGGCGACCTGAGGGCGCTGGTCGAGGAGTTCGATGATCCGTTCTCCGGCCGCGGAGGCCGAGAAGAAGATGTTGCCGAGTCCCGAGATCCCCTGGATCGGGGCGAACAGCCTGCTCAGCAGGCCCAGGAACACCATCAGTCCGCCCAGTGAGAGCCGCCCGTTGCTCAGCTCCCAGGCGCCCAGGCCCATCACCACCAGGCCGCCCGCGACCTCGACCAGGTCGACGGCCGGGTCGTACAGCGCCCCGATACGGGTCGAGGCCATCGCCGCGTGGTAGCGGCCGACGGTCTCCCGGCGGAAGCGGGTGTGCTCCCACTCCTGCCGGTTGTACGCCTGGACGAGCGCGATGTTGCCGAACGTCTCCTCGGTGACCGCGGTGATCGAGCCGGCGCGCTGGCGGCGCTCCCGCGAGGCCGCCTGGATCAGGCGCGCGAAGCGCCGCGCGGTCAACCAGAACAGGGGGGCCATGACCAGCGCGGCGAGGGTGAGGTCCCAGCTGAGGAAGAACAGCAGGCCGAGATAGATAAAGAGGCGGGCGATCTCGCCGATCACGCCGATGACCCCGGAGAGCAGGAACGTCTCGATGGCGTCGACGTCCCCGGTGATCCGGGCCAGGAGGTCACCGAGCCGCCGCCGTTCGAAGAAGCCCAGGGAGAGGCGCTGGATGTGCCGGAAGACGTCCGAGCGCAGGGTGAGGAGGAAGCGTTCGCTCACCCAGCCCGACGTCACCTCGTCGGCGAAGGAGAGCACTCCCGAGAGCAGTGCCAGTCCGGCGAAGGCCGCGGCGATCGGGAGGAAGAGGTCGAAGCGGCGGGGGACGAGCATGTCGTCGATCACGATCTTGAACAGCCAGATCTCCGCGCCCTCGACCACCGGGCCGAGCAGTACCAGGACCAGCAGGAGCACCATCCAGCGGCGCCCGCCACGGGTGTAGGGCCAGAACCTCCGGAAGATGTCGCGGAGGGGAACCGGGGGTGCGGCGGCCACCAGCCCGCCGGAGTTGCCGGCGACGCCGAGCATGCCGCCCAGAAGTGAGCGCAGGGTGCGTCTTCTGGTCATCTCACGCCAATCGCCCGTCCGCGAGCGTCACTCCGTGCCGGTCGGTCCGCCGCCCGGAAACAGCGAGGCCGGGCACAAGGCCCGGCCCGCTCTCGCATCGGGGAAACGGTCGGCACGCTGCCGATCGCGCTAGCGCCAATCGTCGCGGCCGCGTCCGTGCCTGCGGTATCCGCCGCGCCCGTAGCCGTGGTCATAGCCGCGCCCGCGGCCGTGTCCGCGTCCGTAGCCGCCGTGACCGCGTCCGCCGTGGCCGCCGTGACCACCGTGACCACCGTGTCCACCGCCGTGGCCGCCGCCACCGCGGTCTGCGAAGGAGATGAAACGTCCGAGGAATGACATGATCAAACCTTCTTTCGTGGTTTCCTCTGCAATCCATCGTCATGCTCCGTACCGGGATACACAAGCCGAGAAGGGCTGCAACGCGAGAATTTGACGACTTTTCTTGAATCACCTGCATGCCGTACGGGCTGACGCATCGTGCGGCCGCGTAGCTTTCTGTCATGTACCGCTCCGACCTGCGGGGAAGCCCATTTTTCGGTCCGTTGGAGCGGGGTGGTGAGGGGTGTGGTGCACCGTGTGCGGTGGCGTAGTGGCGAACCGTCACCTTGTTCACGTTCCGGCGTAAGGAACTTGCATTCCCAAAGCATTTACTCAGGCAAAGCCATCAGGAATTCCCCGGCCGCTCGAACCGTTGTCGCGCGGAATGTGCGACCCCTGGGGTGGCTGGTGGCGCTAATCCCGCCGGGTGGAATGGTGTGCGGTCCCTGGTGGCCCGCCCGTATTCGCCTCCGCCCGCGATGTGGTGAGGTCGCGTCAGTTCCGTATGCCTCGTGGGGCCTGGTGGGGCGCCGGTGGCTACCGACCCCCGCCCGATACCTGTTAGGTTAGCCTTGCCTAAGTCGTGACGGATTGAGGGGTATGCGTGCGGGAGACGGAACTTACCGGGAGGACGGCGCTGGTCACCGGGGCCGGGCGCGGGATAGGGGAGGCCGTGGCACGGCTCCTCGCCGGGCAGGGGGCCCGGGTGATCGCGGTCGACCGGGACGCGGACGCGGTGGCCGCGCTGGCGGCCGGATCGGACGGCCGGATCACCGCCCGCCCCACCGACGTCACCGACCGTGCCGCGGTCGACGCGCTGGTCGCTGAGGCGGAACGCGCCGTCGGCCCCCTCGACACCCTCGTCAACGTCGCCGGTGTGCTGCGCACCGCGCCCGTCGTCGATCTCACCGACGAGGACTGGGACGAGACCTTCGCCGTCAACACCACCGGCGTCTTCCGCCTCTCCCGCGCCGTGGCCCGCCGCATGGCCGCCCGCGGCGGCGGCAGCATCGTCACGGTGGCCTCCAACGCGGCCGGCGTCCCCCGCGTCGGCATGGGCGCCTACGCCGCGTCCAAGGCCGCCGCCGCGCACTTCACCAAGTGCCTCGGCCTCGAACTCGCCCGCAGCGGAGTGCGGTGCAACGTGGTGTCCCCCGGCTCCACCGACACCGACATGCAGCGCGGCATGTGGTCCTCGCCGCAGGACCGCGACCGGATCCTCGAAGGCGACCTCGGCGCCTACCGCGTCGGCATCCCCCTCGGCAGGATCGCCGACCCCCGCGACATCGCCGAGGCGGTCGCCTTCCTCGTCTCGGACCGCGCCCGCCACATCACCATGCAAGAGCTGTACGTCGACGGAGGCGCGACGCTGCGGGTCTGACCCGCCGCCCCGCCCCGTCCCGCGCGCCCGCGCACCCTCCCCTCGTGAAAGGTTCCCCATGGCGCTGCCCGCCATCGCCCCCTACCCCATGCCCGCCCCGGACGCGCTGCCGGACAACCGCGTCGACTGGGACGTCGACCCCGGCCGGGCGGTCCTGCTCGTGCACGACCTCCAGAACTACTTCCTGCGCGCCTTCACCCCCGGCGCGGCCCCCCTCGACACGCTCCTCGCCAACGTCGCCCGGCTGACCGGGGCGTGCCGCGCGGCCGGCGTCCCCGTCGTCTACTCCGCCCAGCCCGGCGGCCAGACGCCCGGACAGCGCGGACTCCAACAGGACTTCTGGGGCCCCGGACTGCCCGACGACCCCGAGGCCGCCGCCATCGCGCCCCAGGTCGCGCCGCGGGACGGCGACACCGTACTGACCAAGTGGAAGTACAGCGCCTTCGTCCGCACCGACCTCGACGAGCTGATGCGCGAACAGGGCCGCGACCAGCTCGTCATCACCGGCGTCTACGCCCACATCGGCGTGCAGTCCACCGCCTGCGACGCCTGGATGCGCGACCTGCGGGCGTTCCTCGTCGCCGACGCGGTCGCCGACTTCTCCGAGGACGACCACCACCGCGCCCTGCGCTGGGCGGCCCGCAACTGCGCGGCGGTCACCACCACCGACGCGCTCCTGCCGCGCGTGGAAGGGAACTGACGACATGGCGCTGACGGTGCAGCGGATACGCGAGGACATCGCCGACGCCCTCGGCGAGGAGCCCGACGACATCCCCGTCGACGAGAACCTCGTCGACTACGGCCTCGACTCCATCCGCATCATGAGCCTGATCTCCCTCTGGCGGCGCGACCACGGCGTCGAGGTGACCTTCGCCGACCTCGCCGAAAGCCCCGCCGTCGAGGCGTGGGCGCCACTGCTGGGGGCCACGGCATGACCACCGCCCCCCTCGCCCCCGCCACCCCGGCGCAGGACACCGTCCCGGCCGCGGGACTGCCGCTGACCTCCGCGCAGACCGGCATGTGGTACGCCCAGGCCCTCGACCCGGAAAGCCCCGCGCAGAACACCGCGGAGTGCGTCGAGATCCACGGCCCGCTGGACGCGGCCCTCTTCGCCGAGGCCCTGCGCCGTACCGTCGCCGAGACCGACGCCCTGCGCGTCCGCATCGCCGACACCCCCGACGGGCCCCGGCAGTTCCCGCTGGACGACGCGCCACCGGCCCCCCACACGGCCGTCCTCCTCGACCGGGACGACCCCGACGGCGACGCCCACGCCTGGATGCGCGACGATCTCGCCCGGCCCTTCGACCTCGCCACCGGGCCGTTGCACCGGCACGCCCTCTTCCAGGTCGGCGAGGAACGCTGGCTGTGGTACCAGCGGGTGCACCACATCGCCCTGGACGGGTTCGGCCACTCCATGGTCGCCCGCCGCGTCGCCGCGACCTACAGCGCGCTCGCCGCGGGCGGCGACCCCGGCCCCTCGCCGTTCGGACACCTCACCGACCTGGCCGCCGAGGACGCCGCCTACCGCGCGTCCGACGCGTACACCGCCGACCGCGCCCACTGGAACACCACGTTCGCCGACCGGCCCGAGGCCCCCACCCTGGCCGGCCGCGGGGCCCTGCCCTCGCCCTCCTTCGTCCGCAGCACCGTCCACATCGGCACCGGCCTCACCGACCGGCTCACCGCACTCGCGCGGTCGGTCCGCGCCACCTGGGCCGAAGTCCTCGTCGCCGCACAGGCCCTGTACCTCGCCCGCGCGACCGACACCACCGAGGTGGTGCTCGGCCTGCCCATGATGGGCCGGATGGGCTCCGCCGCGCTGCGCATCCCCGGCATGGTGATGAACGTGCTGCCGCTGCGGCTCACCGTCACCCCCGACGCCACCTTCGCCGCCCTCACCCGGCAGGTCGTCCTCGGCATCCGCGCCGCCCGGCGCCACCAGCGCTACCGCTACGAGGACATCCGCCGCGACCTCGGTCTCCTCGGCGAGGGCCGGCCGCTCGTCGGACCCCTCGTCAATGTGATGCCGTTCGACTACGCCCTGGAGTTCGCCGGCGCCCCCGCCACCGCCCGCAACCTCTCCACCGGGCCCGTCGACGACCTCACCGTCAACATCTACGACCGCGGCGACGGCACCGGACTGCGCGTCGACCACGACGGCAACCCCGCCCTCTACGACGCCCGCGAACTCGCCGCCCACCAGCACCGCTTCCTCGACCTCCTCGACCGGGTCGCCCACGCCGACCCCCAGCTGCCGCTGGCCGCGCACGCCCTCGCCACCGACGCCGAACGCGCACTGGTCACCGAGGAGTTCAACCGCACCGCCCGCGCCCTGCCCCCCACCACCCTCATCGGGCCCATCGAGGCCCAGGCCGTACGCACCCCCCACGCGCCGGCGCTGGTCCACGGCACCGAAACCCTCAGCTACGCCCAGCTGTCCGCCCGCGCCAACCGCCTCGCCCGGCACCTGGCCGCCCAGGGCGTGGGCCCCGGCCGTATCGCCGCCGTCTGCCTGCCCCGGTCGGCGGACCTGGTCGTCGCGCTGCTCGCCGTCCTGAAGGCCGGCGGCGCCTATCTGCCGCTCGACCCCGACCACCCGGACGCGCGGCTGGCGTCCATGGTGGAAGACGCGCGTCCGGTCTGCGTGGTCACCGACGTCCCCGGCCGGCTGGCGGACGCCGCCGTGCCCCGGGTCGTCCTCGAAGGGCTCGACCTGTCGGCGCTGCCCGGCACCACCCCGCCGCGCGCGCTGACGCCGCACCACCCCGCGTACGTGATCTACACCTCCGGCTCCACCGGCCGCCCCAAGGGCGTGGTCGTACCGCACTCCGCGATCGACAACCGGCTGCGCTGGATGCAGGACACCTATCCGCTGGCGCCCGGCGACCGGGTCCTCCAGAAGACGCCGTCGGGCTTCGACGTGTCCGTGTGGGAGTTCTTCTGGGCGCTGCGTGAGGGCGCCACCCTCGTCGTCGCCGACCCCGGCGGCCACAAGGACCCGTCCTACCTCGCACAACTCATCCGCCAACAGGCCATCACCACCTGTCACTTCGTCCCCTCGATGCTGCGGGTCTTCCTCGCCGAACCCGAGGCGGCACGGTGCACCGGACTGCGGCAGGTCTTCTGCTCCGGCGAGGCACTGCCCCGCGAGGCCGTGCGGGAATGGGCCCGCACGCTGCCCGGCGTCCCGCTGCACAACCTCTACGGCCCCACCGAGGCCGCCGTCGACGTCACCCACCACACCTGCCACTCGGACGACGACGGCCCCGTGCCGATCGGCCGACCCGTGTGGAACACCCGCCTCCACGTCCTCGACGCCGCGCTGCGGCCCTGCCCGCCCGGCGTCCCCGGCGAACTCTTCCTCGCCGGCGCCCAACTCGCCTCCGCCTACCTCGGACGCCCCGGCCTCACCGCCTCCCGCTTCGTCGCCGACCCCTTCGGCCCGCCCGGCACCCGGATGTACCGCACCGGCGACCTCGCCCGCTGGCGGCCCGACGGACAGCTCGACTACCTCGGCCGCACCGACCACCAGGTCAAACTCCGCGGCCAGCGCATCGAGCCCGGCGAGATCGAGGCCGCGCTGACGGACCTCCCGGACGTGTCGGCGGCCTGCGTCCTCGTCCGCGAGGACCGGCCCGGCGACCAGCGCCTCGTCGCCTACCTCACCCCCGCCGACGGCGCCGCGCCCGAGCCCGCCGCGCTGCGGCAGCGGCTCGCCGGCGTCCTGCCCGAGCACATGGTGCCGTCCGCCGTCGTCGTCCTCGGCGCCTTCCCCCTCACCCCCAACGGCAAGCTGGACCGCGCCGCGCTGCCCGCGCCCGCCACCGCCTCCGGAGGCGGACGCGCACCGGCCACCCCCCACGAGGAGACCCTCACCCGCCTCTTCGCCGACACCCTCGGACTCCCGTCCGTCGGCGTCGACGACGCCTTCTTCGACCTCGGCGGCAGCTCCCTGCTCGCCGCCGGACTCGTCACCCGCGTCCGCGAGGCACTCGGCTGCGACCTGACCATCGGCACCCTCTTCCGCTCCCCGACCCCCGCCGCGCTCGCCGCGGCCCTCGGCCGGGGCACGGACGGCGCCCACGACGCCCTCGACGTCCTGCTGCCGCTGCGCACCCGGGGCGAGCGCACCCCGCTGTTCGTCTTCCACCCGGCGGGCGGCATCAGCTGGTGCTACTCCGGGCTGCTCTCCCGGCTCGACGCCGCTCAGCCCGTCTACGGCCTCCAGGCCCGCGGCCTCGACGGCACGGGGGATCTGCCCGCCACCATGGAGGAGATGGCCGCCGACTACGTCCGGCGGCTGCGCGAGGTACAACCCCACGGCCCCTACCGGCTGCTGGGCTGGTCCGTCGGCGGCGTCGTCGCGCACACCGCCGCGGTCCTCCTCCAGGAGGCCGGCGAACGCGTCGAGCTTCTCGCCCTGCTCGACGCCTACCCGTCCGACCAGTGGCGCGACCAGGCCGTACCGGACGAGACCGACGCCCTCACCGCCCTGCTGCGGATGGCCGGCTTCGAGCGCGGGGGCGAACTCACCCGCGAGGACGTGCTCACCACCCTGCGACGCGAGGGCAGCGCACTGGCCGGACTCTCCGACAAGACGCTGTCCGCCGTCGTCGACATCGTCCTCAACAACGCCCGCCTGATGCGCACCCACCGGCACCGCGTCCACGACGGCGACCTCCTCTTCTTCACCGCCGCCGCGCCCCGCGCCGAGGACTGGCTCACCCCCCGGGCCTGGGAACCGTACGTCAGCGGCACGGTGCGGCGGTACGACATCGACTGCCTGCACCCGCAGATGCCCCGCCCGCCCCACATCGACGAGATCGCCGACGTGCTCGCCGCACGGCTGAAGGAGCTCGACGGATGACCCGGACCTCACCCTTCGACCCCACCGGCTCGGACGAACCCACCCATCTCGTCCTCGCCAACGCGCGCCGGGAACGGTCACTGTGGCCCGCCCACCTCGCCGTCCCCGACGGCTGGGAGCGCTGCCACGGCCCGGCGTCGTACGACGACTGCCTGGCCTACGCGGAGCACGCCGGCTGAGCGGGCCGTGAAAAGGAGAGCGGGTCCGGACCGGCCGGGGAGGCCGGGCCGGACCCGCTCGTCGTACCGGGACGGCCGTCACAGCCGTCCCGACCGGCGCTCCCGCAACAGCAGCCAGGCCAGATACACCCCGCCCGCCACACCGGTGATCACACCCACCGGAAGGATCGCGGAGTCCGAGATCCGCTGCGTCGCCCAGTCGGCACCCGCCACCAGCAGCGCGCCCATCCACGCCGCGGGCAGCAGGTTCGGGCCCGCGCTGCGGGTCACCCGCGCGGCGAGCTGCGGCGCCGCCAGCGCCACGAACGGGATCGGACCCGCCGCGGCCACCGCCATCGCCGTCAGCCCCGTACCCGCCGCGAGCAGCACCAGCCGGCTGCGCTCCGGCCGCACCCCGAGCGCGGCGGCGGTGTCGTCGCCCATCTCCAGCAGCGCCAGCCGCCGCGCGTACACCAGGACCACCGGGACCAGCACCGCCAGGCCCAGCGCTGCCGTCGTGACCTCGCCCCAGCCACGGCCGTTGAGCGAACCGATCATCCACACCGCGGCCTGCGCCGCCTTGCCGATGTCCGACCTGACGTACAGGAAGCTCGTCACCGCGCCCAGCACCGCCGAGGCGCCGATGCCCACCAGCACCAGCCGGTAGCCCTGCACCCCCCGCTTCCACGCCAGCAGATACACCGCGGCCGCCGTCGCCAGCCCCCCGGCCACCGCGCCCAGCGCCGTCTGCGCCGCGCCGGAGTCCAGCACGATGATGGCGATCAGCGCCCCGACCGACGCGCCGTTGCCGAAGCCGATGATGTCCGGGCTGCCCAGCGGATTACGGGTCAGCGACTGGAACACCGCGCCCGCCAGCCCCAGCGCGAAGCCGACGAGCAGCCCGTCGAGCACCCGCGGCAACCGCAGGTCGAGCACGACGAAACCGGCCCCCGGCGGCCCCTGGCCGGCGAGCGTGCGCACCACCTCCCACGGCCCGAGCGCGAACCGCCCGCTGCCGAGGGCGAGCACCCCCACCACACCCCCCAGCACCGCCAGCACCGCACACACCAGCAACACCCGCCGGTCGAACCGCACCGACCACCCGGCGGGGGTACGGAGATGACTCCGGCCCACGACCGGCTCCTTGACCGTGCTCAAAGCTGTACGACCTTCCGCTGCCGGACCAGATGGAGGAAGAGGAGACCACCGAAGAAGGCGGTGACGATGCCCACCTCCAGCTCCGAGGGCGGTACCACGACACGGCCGACGATGTCGGAGGCGAGCAGCAGCACCGGCGCGTACAGGGCGCAGGCCGGGAACAGCCAGCGCGGGTCGGGGCCGGTGAAGGCGCGGACCGCGTGCGGGATCATCAGACCGACGAAACCGATCGGGCCGCACAGCGCGGTCGCCGCGCCGCACAGCAGGGTGAGGGCGACGATGGCGAGCACTCGCGTCGTCCCCACCCGGGCGCCCAGCGAGCGGGCGGTGTCGTCGCCCAGCGTCATCGCGCCGAGCGGCCGGGACAGCGCGAACGCCAGGGCCGTGCCGACCAGCAGGACGGGCAGCGCCCGCAGCAGCAGCCCGGCGTCCCGGCCGGCGAGGGTGCCCACCGACCAGTGACGCATGGTCTCCATGGTGCCCAGGTCGACCAGTTGCAGCCCGTTGACATAGCCGAACAGCGCCGCGTTCACCGCCGTACCGGCCAGCGCCAGCCGTACCGGCGTCGCGGTCCGGCTGCCGCCGAGCACGGTGACCAGCACCGCCGCGGCGGCCGCCCCGGCGAGGGCGCACCACAGGTAGACGTCGAAGGACACCACCCCGAACAGGCCGATCGCGGTGACGACGGCCGCGGAGGCGCCCGCGTTCACCCCCAGCAGCCCGGGGTCGGCCAGCGGGTTGCGGGTCAGGGTCTGCATCACCGCGCCGGCCAGGCCCAGCGCCGCGCCGACACCGATGCCGAGCAGGGTGCGCGGCAGCCGCAGCTGCCGCACGATGGCGTCGTTCTTCGTACCGGTCGGCTCGAACAGACCCGTCCACACGTCGTGCGGCGAGAGGTGCTGGGTGCCGACGGAGATGCTCGCCGCCGCCACCACGACGAGCAGCACCACCCCGGCGAGCAGCCCCGCGGTGCGCAGGGCGGCGCGCCGGGAGGCGCCCGTGGCGGCGGGCAGCGTGCCGGGGGTTCCGGTGGCGGCCGTCATCCGGTGCCTCCTGTGCCCGCCATGGCGGCGCGGTACGCCACACAGTCCTCGTACGACGGCAGGATGCCCAGCCGTTCTGCCTCGCGCAGGGTGGGCGCCGCCCGGTCCTTGGCGGACAGCAGCGGGACGAGGCCGGCCGGCCAGTCGATGGCGAGGTCGGGGTCGAGGGGGTGCACACCGTGTTCGCGCCGCGGCCGGTAGCCGGTGGAGCACAGATAGACCACGGTCGCGTCGTCGGTGAGGGCGCAGAACGCGTGCCCCAGGCCCTCGGAGAGGTAGACGGCGGTGCCGTCGCCGGGGGAGAGGCGGACGGCCTCCCAGGCGCGGTAGGTCGGTGAGCCCACCCGCAGATCGACGACGACGTCCAGGACCTCGCCGCGCACGCAGGTGACGTACTTCGCCTGGCCGGGCGGCACCTCGCTGACGTGGATGCCGCGCACGGTGCCGGCCCGGGAGACCGAGCAGTTCGCCTGGGCGAGGACGGGCCCCCGCCCGGCGGCGGCGCGGAACTCGTCCGCGCGGAACCACTCGTGGAAACTGCCCCGCTCGTCGCGGTGCACGGCCGGGCGGCGCACCCAGGCCCCTTCTATGCCCAGCGGCTCCATCACAGCTCTCCTTCGGAATCGGTACGGCCCGCCGCCGCGTGGCAGGGCACGGGCACCGGCGGGGCGAGGGCGCCGAACGCCTCGGCGAGCGCGTGCTCCCAGGGCCGGGGCGGCGCCAGGCCGGCCCCGGCCCAGCGGGCGTGCCCCAGCACGCTGAACGACGGCCGCGGCGCGGGCCGCCCCAGCTCCGCGGTGCTCTGCCGGCCGACGAGGCCGGGGTCGGCACCGGCCAGCCGGTAGACCTCGCGGGCCAGCCCGTACCAGGTGGTGTGTCCGGCGGAGGTGGCGTGGAAGACGCCCCGGGCCCGCGCGGCGGGCAGCCGGCCCAGGTCCCGCAGCCGTTCGGCGACATCGCGGGCCCAGGTGGGCTGGCCCCTCTGGTCGTCGACGACGCGTACGGGCGTGCCCTCGGCGGCCTTGCGCGCCATGGTGGTGACGAAGTCGCGGCCGTGCCCGGCGTAGAGCCAGGCGGTGCGGACCACCGTGCCCAGCTCCGGCAGCTCCTCGCGCACCGCGTGCTCCCCGGCCAGCTTGCTGCGGCCGTAGACCGAGCGGGGGCCGGTCGGCGCGTCCTCCGGGTAGGGCTCGGTCGCGTCGCCGGGGAAGACGTAGTCGGTGGAGACATGGAGCATCCGGGCGCGGACGGCGGCGCAGGCGCGGGCCAGGGTGCGGACCGCGTCGGCGTTGACGGCCCAGGCCCGGTCGGGCGCGGTCTCGGCGCCGTCGACGTCGGTCCAGGCGGCGCAGTTGACGACGGCGTGGGGGCGTACCCGGCGCAGGGCCCGGTCGACCGCTTCGGTGTCGGTGAGGTCGAGGTCGGTACGGGCGAGGGGCAGGACGCGCTCGCCGGCGGCGCGCAGGACGGTGCGGACCTCGCGGCCCAGCATGCCGTCGGCGCCGGTGATCAGCCAGCCGCTCATCGCGCCCACCGGTCCCGGTGCGTGCGGTACCAGTCGACGGTCTCGGCCAGGCCCTCGTCGAAGGAGTGCCGGGGCCGGTAGCCGAGTTCGTCGCGGATCTTCGTCCAGTCGACGCTGTAGCGCAGGTCGTGGCCCTTGCGGTCGGGGACGTGCTCGACGCTGTCCCAGGTGGCGCCGCAGGCGTCGAGGAGCCGCTCGGTCAGGGCGCGGTTGGTGAGTTCGGTGCCGCCGCCGATGTGGTAGACCTCGCCGGGGCGGCCGCCGTCGAGGACGAGGCGCAGGGCGCGGCAGTGGTCGTCGACGTGCAGCCAGTCGCGGACGTTGTGGCCGTCGCCGTAGAGCGGGACCCGTTTCCCGTCCAGCAGCCGGGTGGTGAACAGCGGGATGACCTTCTCCGGGTGCTGGTGGGGCCCGTAGTTGTTGGAGCAGCGGGTGACGCGGACGTCGAGGCCGTGGGTGCGGTGGTAGGCGAGGGCCAGCAGGTCGGAGCCGGCCTTGCTGGCGGCGTAGGGGGAGTTGGGGGCCAGCGGCTGGGACTCGGTCCACGAGCCGGTGGCGATCGAGCCGTACACCTCGTCCGTCGAGACGTGCACGAACCGCCCGACGCCCTGGGCTGCGGCCGCCTCCAGCAGGGTCTGGGTGCCGAGGACGTTGGTGGAGGCGAAGTCGGTTCCGGAGCGGATGGAGCGGTCGACGTGGGACTCGGCGGCGAAGTGCACCACCGCGTCGTGGTGGCGCAGCAGCGCCTCGACCAGTTCGCGGTCGCGGATGTCGCCGTGCACGAAGTCCAGGCAGGGGTGGTCGAGCACGGGCGCGAGGTTGGCCGGGTTCCCGGCGTAGGTGAGGGCGTCGAGGACGGTGACCGCGAGCGGTGCGCCGGGTCCGTCCGGGCCCAGCAGGGTCCGGACGAAGTGCGAGCCGATGAATCCGGCGCCGCCGGTGACGAGGATGCGCATGTGGGGCCTTCGTTGGGGATGGGGGAGCGGGGCCGCGCCGGTCAGCTGGTGATCTGCACGCGGCTGTGGTCGCCGAGGACCAGGCGGTGGGCGCGCGGCGCCCGTTGCGCCCCGGAGACCTGGACGTCCCGGCCGATCAGCGACCGTTCGATGCGGCCGGCGTAGGTGATGCGGGAGCCGGTGAGGACGATGGAGAACTCCACCTCGCTGCCGGTGATCTCGCAGTCGTCCGCCACCGACGTCGACGGGCCGACGTAGGAGTCGCGGACGACGCTGCCGCGCCCGATGACGGCGGGGCCGACGATCCGGGAGCGGATGATCCGGGCGCCCTCCTCGACGCGGACGCGGCCGATGAGTTCGCTGGCCGGGTCCACCGTGCCGTCCCGGACCGGGTCGAGGCCCTCCAGGACGGTGCGGTTGACCTCCAGCATGTCGGTGACGTTGCCGGTGTCCTTCCAGTAGCCGCCGACGACGGCGGGGGTGACGGTGTGCCCCCGCTCGATCAGCCACTGGAGGGCGTCGGTGATCTCCAGTTCGCCGCGTGCGGAGGGGCGTATCGCGCGGACGGCGGCGTGGACGGCGGGGGTGAAGAGGTAGACGCCGACGAGCGCGAGGTCGCTGCGGGGGGCGGCGGGCTTCTCCACCAGGCGGACGACGCGTCCCTCGGTGTCGAGTTCGGCGACGCCGAAGGCGCTGGGGTCGGCGACCTTGGTCAGCAGGATGCCGGCGTCGGGCCGCCGCTCCCGGAAGCCCGCGACGAGTTCGGTGATGCCGCCGACGAGGAAGTTGTCGCCGAGGTACATCACGAAGTCGTCGTCGCCGAGCCAGTCCCGGGCGATCAGTACGGCGTGCGCGAGGCCGAGGGGTCGGTCCTGCGGGAGGTAGGTGACGCGGGCGCCGAAGCGGGAGCCGTCGCCGACGGCGGCCTCGATCTCCGGGGCGGTGTCGCCGGTGACGATGCCGATGTCGGTGATCCCGGCGGCGACCAGGGACTCGATGCCGTAGAACAGCACCGGCTTGTTGGCGACGGGGACGAGCTGCTTGGCCGAGGTGTGGGTGATCGGCCGCAGCCTGCTGCCCGTTCCGCCGGCCAGGACGAGTGCCTTCATGGGTGCTTCACCTCTGCTGGTTCACGGGGTGCGGGCGCGGCCTCGGGGAGGCCGGCGTCGGGGGAGTAGTGCCGCCACAGCCGGGCGTAGGCGCCGTCGGCGGCGAGCAGGTCGTCGTGGGTGCCCTCCTCGGCGATCCGTCCGCCGTCGAGGACCACGACGCGGTCGGCGCGTGCCGCGGTCGCCAGCCGGTGGGCGACGACGACGGTGGTGCGCCGGGCCGCGGTGCTTGCGGTGGCGCGGGCGACGGCGCGTTCGGTGGCCGGGTCGAGGGCGGCGGTGGCCTCGTCGAGCAGCAGCAGCGCGGGGTCGACGAGTTCGGCGCGGGCCAGGGCGATCAGCTGGCGCAGGCCCGCGGAGAGCGCCTGCCCGCGTTCGCCGACGGGCTGGCGGAAGCCGTGGGGGAGGGCGGCGACGGCGTCGAGCGCGCCGACCGCGCGGGCGGCGGCCTCCACCTCGGCGTCGGTGGCGTCGGGGCGTCCGTAGCGGATGTTGTCGGCGATGTCGCCGGTGAACAGATGGGCTTCCTGAGGGACGTAGCCGAGCAGCCGCCGGTAGCCGGAAGCGGGCCAGTGGCGCAGGTCGGTGCCGTCGACGAGGACGGTGCCCTGCCCGGGGTCGTAGAACCGGGCGAGCAGTTTGACCACGGTGGACTTGCCCGCGCCGGTCGTGCCGACCAGGGCGACGGTCTCGCCCGGCGCGACGCGCAGGCTGACGCCGCGCAGCGAGGGGGCGGGGGCGCCCGGGTAGGTGTGGGTGACGTCCCGCAGTTCGACGGCGCCGGCCAGCCGCGCGGGCAGCGGGGCGGGGTCGGGGTTCTCCGGGACGGACGGGGCCAGGCGCAGCAGCTGTACGGTCCTGCGCAGGCCGACGGCGGCCTGCTGGTAGCTGTCGAACGCCATGGAGAGTTGCTGGATCGGGGCGAAGAACATGCCGAGGTAGAGCATGAAGGCGACCAGGACGCCGGGGCT
The DNA here is from genome assembly GCF_059553635.1 of Candidatus Streptomyces philanthi. NCBI lineage: Bacteria > Bacillati > Actinomycetota > Actinomycetes > Kitasatosporales > Streptomycetaceae > Streptomyces > Candidatus Streptomyces philanthi. Next base: position 22,918 of record NZ_JCANQV010000005.1, on the reverse strand, counting down.
GAGGTCGCCGGAGGCGACGCTGCCCGCGCCCACCAGCAGGACCAGGGCCCGGGACAGTTCGGCGCACAGGTTGATCGAGGGGAAGTAGACCGAGGCGTAGCGCTGGGCGCGCAGCCGGCTGGCGCGGTAGGCGTCGGAGAGCCGGTCGAAGTCGCGGGCGGTGCCCTCCTCCCGGACGTGGGCCTGGGCGGTCCGCAGTCCGCTGACGTTCTCCTGGAGGCTGGAGTTGACCTCGCCGATGCGGCGCCTGGCCTCGTCGTAGGCGGCGGAGGACAGCCGCCAGAACACGGCGGTGGCGATCACCACGAGGGGCATCAGCGCGAGGGCGGCGAGCGCCAGCGGCGGATGCACGGCGATCATCGCGCAGACCGCGCCGGTCACCGTCGCCAGCGACGCGACGGAGGTGAGCAGGCCGGTCTGGAGGAAGGCGGCGAGGGCGTCGATGTCGTTGACGACGCGGGTCATGACGGCGCCGCCGCGCTCGCGCTCGTAGAAGTCCAGGCCGAGGCGCTGGAGGTGGGCGTAGGACCGTATCCGCAGGCCGTACAGGACGCGTTCGCCGGCCCGGCGGGTGATGCGGCCCTGGAGGAGGGAGGCGGTCCAGGCGAGGGCGACGGCCAGGGCGGCGAGGACGGCGGCGACGGCCAGGACGGTGCCGTCGTGGCCGCCGACGCCGTCGTCGAGGCCGCGCCGGACGAGCAGCGGCAGGGCGACACCGGCGGCGGTGTCGACGGCCAGGAGGCCGAGCCCGAGCAGCAGCGGGAGGCGTACGGGGCGCAGCAGGCGGCGCAGGGAGATCTTCGGGTCGGGGGCGCGCAGCCGGCCGGGGTCGAGTTCCGGGTCGTGGCCGGGGACGGCGTCGGCCGGGGGCTCGGTGGCGGCGGGGGGCGCCGGCCACAGGTCGGGGGTGATGCCCTCGGCGGTGGCCGGGGCGGGGGTGGTGCGTTCGTCGAGGGAGCCGCTGGCGCCGGCGAGGAGTTCGCGGAAGAGGGGGCAGCGGGCGGTGAGTTCCTCCTCGGTGCCGATGTCGGCGAGGCGTCCGCCGTCGAGGACGGCGATCCGGTCGGCGAGGGCGAGGGTGGTACGGCGGTGGGCGATGAGGACGGTGGTGCGGTCCCGGGTGAGGTCGCGGAGGGTGTCGCGGATGGCGGCCTCGGTCGCCGGGTCGACGGCGGAGGTCGCGTCGTCGAGGACCAGGACGCGCGGGGCGGGCAGCAGGGCGCGGGCGAGGGCGATGCGCTGGCGCTGGCCGCCGGACAGGCCGAGGCCGCGTTCGCCGACCTCGGTGGCGTAGCCGTCGGGCAGCGCCGCGATGAAGTCGTGGGCGCCGGCGGCCTCGGCGGCGGCGCGGACCTCGTCGTCGGTGGCGTCGGGGCGTCCGTAGGCGATGTTGTCGCGGACGGAGCAGGAGAAGAGGAAGGGGTCCTCGAAGACGGTGCCGACGGTGGAGCGCAGGGAGGCGAGGGTGAGGTCGCGGACGTCGTCGGGGGCTCCGGGCGGGCCGATGCGGACGGTGCCGGTCCTGGGGTCGTAGAAGCGGGCGAGGAGCAGCGAGACGGTGGACTTGCCGGAGCCGGGCGGGCCGACGACGGCGAGGGTCTCCCCGGCCCGTACGGTCAGTGACACCTCGTCGAGGACGGTGTCGGTGGGCGTGTACCCGAAGGTGACGCCGCGCAGCTCGATCTCCAGGGGGCCGCCGGCGATCGGCCGGGCACCGGGCGCGTCGGTGATGTCGGGCCGGGCGTCGATGAGTTCGTTGACGCGTTCGGCGGCGGCCCTGGCCTGCTGGGCGGTGACGGTGAAGTTGGCGAGCAGCTTGGCGGGGCCGGCGAGGAGGGTGAGGTAGCCGGCGAAGGTGAGGAAGGTGCCGATGCCGATGCTGCCGCGCAGCGCCAGCCAGCCGCCGAGCGCCAGCACCCCGACCTGGCCGGCGGCGGGCAGGGCCGCCATGGTCGCGGTGGCGAGGGCCTGGAGGCGGGCGACGTCGACGCGGCGGGAGAACAGGCGGCGGGCGGCCCCGGCGAGCCGGTCCACCTCGCGCTCCTCCTGGCCGAAACCCTTCACCACGCGGACGCCGGTGACGGTCTCCTCGACGTGTTCGGCGACGGCGGCGGCCCGCGCCTGGGCGTCGCGGGTCGCGGGGACGAGCCGGGCGCGGCTGCGGGCGGCGGTGAACGCGAGGGCCGGGACGACGGCGAGCGCGATCAGCGTCAGCGGCGCGGAGAGCCAGAGCATGGCGCCCGTGGCGGCCAGGAACAGGGCGGTGACGCCGATGGGGATGGGCAGCATGCCCAGCATGACCTGGACCTGCTGGAGGTCGCTGTTGGCGCGGGAGACGATCTGGCCGGTGCGCAGGGCGTCCTGTTTGACGCCGTCGTAGTGCTGGACGGCCTCGAAGACCTGGGTCCGCAGGCGGTGCTGGACGGCTAGCGCGAGCTTCCCGGCGGCGAAGCGGCGGGTGAACTCGGCGCCGAACTGGACCAGGGCCAGGGCGGCGAGCAGGGCGGCGAGCGGGGCGAGGGAGTCGGTGTCCCCGGCGACCGCGTCGTCCACGGCGAGCCCGGCGACCAGCGGGCCGAGGGCTTCGAGACCGGTGCCGAGGACGGAGCTGAGGAGGACGGCGGTCAGGAGCAGGGGGTGGCGGCGGCACGCAGCGGACAGTCTGCGGACCCAGCCGGAGGAGGGTGGCGATCCGGTAAGCACGAACTTAGCTTAGGCTAAGCTAAGTAGCGATCGTCCGGGGTGGCGCGAAATCTTCCCCGGACATCACGGAAGAACCGGGCATCCCCCTGCAGCCGACGCCCGATGACGCCCTGTCAAAGACGACGAAAGCGGGAAGCCGTGCGAGTCCTCTTCGCCGCACCGCCCTTCTACGGGCTCCTCTATCCGATGGTTCCGCTGGCCCAGGCGCTGCGCGCGGCCGGCCACGACGTCCTCGTCGCCACCTGCGGCGCCGCCGTCGGCCACACCGCGCGGGCCGGACTGGCCGCCGCCGACTGCGCCCCCGGCATCGACCCCGACGCCCTCTACGCCCAGCGCGAGAAGGCCCGCGGCGACCGCAGACCCCCGTCCCCCGGCGAGGGCCGCGCCCCCGCCAAGGGCACGGGATTCTCCTTCTTCGGCGACGAGATGGCCGACCGGATGACCGAGATCGCCGCCCACTGGCGCCCCGACCTCGTCGTCCACACCCCCAACGGCGTCGCGGGACAGCTCGTCGCCGCCAAACTCCGCATACCGTCCGTCCTCCACGCGGTCGGTTTCGGCCACACCTCCGCCCATGTGCGGATGATGAACGACGCCCTCGCCCCCGCCTACGCACGCCACGGCCTCGACGGCCCCGCCCCGATCGCCGCCTGGCTCGACGTCACCCCGCCCGGCATGAGCGTCACCCGGGAACCCGCCCGCCGCTTCCTGCGCTACATCCCCTACAACGGCGGCGGCGCCCTCCCCGGCTGGCTCCTCGACCCCGCCCCGCGCCCCCGCATCGCGGTCACCCTCGGCACCGTGCGTCCCGTGGTGGACGGCGTCTCCCCGGTGCGCTGGGTCGTCGAAGCGGCCCGCGAGACCGACGCCGAGTTCGTCCTCGCCCTCGGCGGCGCCGACCTCACCGACCTCGGACCGCTGCCCGCCAACGTCCGCCCCGTCGACTGGGTCCCGCTGGGCGCCCTCCTCGCCGGCAGCGACGCCGTCATCCACCACGGCGGCGCCGGCACCACCCTCACCTCCCTCGCCGCCGGCATCCCGCAGATCGTCCTCGGCGAGGGCGCCGACCGCCCCGCCAACGCGGCCGCCGTCCGCGCCCGCGGCTGCGGCCTCGTCCCCGAGGGCCCCGGCGACCTCACCCCCGCCTTCGTCCAACGCCTCCTCACCGACGAGACGCTGCGTACCGAGGCCCGCGCCGCGGCCGACGAGGCCGCCGCCATGCCCACCCCCGCCGACCTCGTCGCCCGGCTCGTCGAACTCGCCCGCGGCCACGGGAGCCCCGGGTGAGCAAAGCTGTCCCCCTCGCCGGGCCCGCGGCCGGCGGCATCCTCCCCGACGGCACCGTCGTCGCCCCCCGCCTCGCCCGTCTGGCCGCCCGCCTCGGCGAAGCGGACGCGGCCGGCCGCGAGGCGCTGACCGCGGCCTTCTGGGCCGACGTCGAACGGGAGGGCACCCCGCTGGTCGAACGCGTCGACGACGCCCCCGGCCACCGCGCCGTCACCTTCCTGTGGCGCGGCCACCGCGCCACCCGGCAGGTCCTGCTGCTCGCCAACCGCCTCGCGGACCGCGAACACCTCGCCGGCTCCCTCCTCACCCGCCTCCCCGGCACCGACATCTGGTACCTCACCCGGCTGCTGCGCGCCGACCACCGCGGCTCCTACCGCATGGTCGCCGACCTGTCCCCGGGACCGCTGCCCGAGCAGCCCGACGCGCTCCAGCGGCGCCTGCGCGCCCTGACCGCCCACGCGGCGTCCGACCCCCTCAACCACCACCCCTTGCCCGGCCGGTGGGACGACCCCGACAGCTCGGTCTTCGAACTGCCCGAGGCGCCGCCCCAGCCCTGGCGCGGCCGCCGCGAGGACGTGCCCCGCGGCCGGGTCGAGCGGCTGTCCTGCCCCCGCCCCGGCTACGGCGACCGGCGCGACGTCTGGGTCTACACGCCCCCCGGCACCGCCACCGGCCCCCTCGATGTGCTCGTCCTGGCCGACGGCGACATGTGGTTCGGCTCCCTCGGCGCGGCGCACATGCTCGACGCGCTGATCGCCGACGGCGCCCTGCCCCCGCTGCTGGTCCTCGCGCCGGACTCCGTCGACAACGCCACCCGGTGGCGGGAGCTGGGCGCCCACGACGCCCATGTCGACTTCCTCGCCGACGACCTGTTGCCGTGGGCCGCGCGGCGCCTGAACCTGACGACCGACCCGCGCCGTACCGTCGTCGCCGGCCAGAGCCTGGGCGGACTCGCCGCCCTCTACGCCTGCCTGCGCAGACCGGAGCGGTTCGGCAACGCCCTGGCCCAGTCACCGTCCCTGTGGTGGCGCCCCGGCATGCGGCGCGGCGTCCCCCGGGACGCGGTGGACGGCGTGCCGTGGCTGGTACGCCTCTTCGCCGAGGCCGAACACCACCCCGTCCGCGTCCATCTCGACGTCGGCCTGCACGAAGGGCCGATGGTCGACTACAGCCGCGCCCTGTACGGCGTGCTGCGCGACCGCGGCGCCGCCGTCACCCGTACCGAGTTCAACGGCGGGCACGACTACGCCTGCTGGCGCGGCGGCCTCGCCGACGGTCTGGTGTCCCTTCTCGGACGCTGAGCCCCACCCACCCCATCGATCAAGTCCTCACCAGGAGTTCTCCCCATGTCGCACGTGTCCCTCCCGCGCCGGTCCTTCCCCGGCAGAACCGCCGCCCTGTCCGTCGCGGCACTCGCCGGCGCCCTCGTCCTCACCGGGTGCGGCGGTGACGGGGGGAAGGACGCGGCCGGGTCGTCCAAGGACGCGGGGACGCGCACCGTCACCGACGCCAACGGCGAGAAGGTCACCGTCCCCGCCGCCCCGCACAAGGTCGTCACCCTCAGCGAGCCGACCCTCGACGCGTCCCTCGCCCTCGGCGTCGAGCCGATCGGCGCCACCGCCGGCCGCGGCCAGAAGGGCGTCTCCGCCTACCTCGCCGGCAAGGCGAAGAAGGCCGAGGTCGTCGCCACCGTCGCCGAACCCGACCTGGAGAAGCTGGCGTCGCTGCGGCCGGACCTGATCCTCCTCGACGAGACCGTCGGCTCCAAGCGCGTCCTGGACAAGCTCCGGGCCATCGCCCCCACCGTGCTGACCGCCAAGCTCAACGAGGACTGGAAGAAGGCGTTCACGGCCACCGCCGACGCCCTCAACAAGAAGGCGGACGCCGAGAAGTGGCTCAAGGACTTCGACTCCGACGTCGCCGCCACCAAGAAGGACCTCAAGGACAACGCGGGCGCGGTCACCAGCGTGATCCGCTGGCAGAACGGCGCCCCCTCCGTCGTCGGCAAGGGCCGCGGCCACGTCGGCTCCACCCTCTCCGCGCTTGGGCTCAAGCGTCCCGCCGACCAGCAGGGCGAGAGCATCGGCCACAGCGAGCCGGTCAGCCTGGAGAAGCTCGACACCATCGACGGCGACTGGCTGTTCCTCGGCACCCTCGCCGACAAGGCCGACGGCGAGAAGGCGTACGCCGAGGCCCGCAAGGTTCCCAACTTCGGCAAGCTGAAGGCCGAGAAGAAGCACCACGTCGTGGTCGTCTCCGGCGCCGCCTGGAACAGCTCCGGTGGCCCCGTCGCCGCCCGCACCGTCCTCGACGACGTCAAGCAGGCCCTCACGGGCTGACCCCCGGCGGACCGGCGGCCGGCACCTCATCCCTCGGTGCCGGCCGCCCCGCCGCTTCCCACGGACGCGGCGGGCACGGTCGGTGAGACGCCGGCTCAGGCGTTGGCCTGGACGAGGGCGAGGTGGAGGGCGAAGACGCCGAGGGCCTCCTTCTCCGGCGGGTAGATGCCGCGGATCGCGGCGACGAGTTCGTCATGGGTCATGTCCGGGCCGCCGATCGCGGCCGGGTCCTCGGCGTCGAGCATCGCTGCGAAGGACCCGTACTCATTGACCTGGGTGATACGGGTGGTCAGCACGTCATCGCCGCAGCTGATCCGCAGTGTGTTCCCGACGGCGATCTTACGGATCTTGGAATAGCCGACGCGGACCTCGACGGTCTTCGCGCCGACGGCGATCAGGTCGAAGTACGGCTTGCGGATGGTGAGGGAGTACTCGGCGGGCTGAGGTTCCGGGTCGGCCATCGTGGTGTCCTTCATGCTCCGGGTGAGGGGGCGGGCTGTTGCGTTGACGGTGGCAGGATGTTCGCGTTCGACCGCGTCGCGACGCTTCGTTGCCTCCACCTCCGTGAAGGTCCGCGAGCCGTCGGGGGCGGGTGAGTAGCCGCGAGCGAAGCCCAACTCAACGGGGTCGGTGGCGAACAGACGGTACAGCAGGTCGTGGTGATCGGGGCTGGGCAGGCCGCCGGCCTCCCAGTCCTTCCAGGAACGTTCGGACATCCCGACCTTGCGGAGGTATTCGTCGTCGACGAGTTGGTGGCGTCGGGACGGAAGAAGCGGAAACCCCACCGCGCGCTCTGCGACCATGACCGCATGGACGAGGAAGTCATCCCCATTCTCCGCGTAGCGGACGCCGCGGTGGCGGTGCGGTGGTACGAGCGGCTGGGCTTCGCCCGGCAGTGGGAGCATCGCTTCGAACCGGGCCTTCCCGCGTTCGTCGAGGTCGCGCGGGGCAGGGTGCGGTTGTTCCTGTCGGAGCACGAGGGCGATGCCCGGCCCGGTACGTTGGTCTATCTCCGTGTGCGTGAGGTCGATGCTCTCGCCGCCGCGTTCGGTGTGCGGGTGGAGGACGCCCCCTGGGGGCGTGAGACCGAGCTGAGTGATCCGGACGGCAATCGGCTGCGGATCGGCACACCGGCGGGATGAGGACACGCCTGCCCGGTGCGGCAGGCAACCACGACGGGCCCCGCGATCGCGATCGCGGGGCCCGTACGCGTGGGTCAGGCGGTGCCGGCCGCCGCCGCGCGCAGGTCCTTCTTGGAGATCTTGCCGATGCCGGTCTGCGGGAAGGCGTCGACGAACTCCACCCGGTCGGGGACCTTGTACGCGGCCAGGCCCCGGCCGCGGACGAACTTCTTCAGGGCGGCGCCCGTCACCGGCTGCGCGCCGGCGCGCAGGATGACGTAGGCGCGGGTGCGTTCGCCGAGGTAGGGGTCGGCCTCCGCGACGAGGTTGGCGTCGTGGACCGAGGGGTGGGCGAGGAGATGGTTCTCGACCTCCTCGGCCGCGATCTTCTCGCCGCCCCGGTTGATCTGGTCCTTCGCCCGGCCCTCGACCACGAGATGGCCGGTCGCGGTCAGGCGGACGATGTCGCCGGTGCGGTAGAAGCCGTCCTCGGTGAAGGCCCGCGCGTTGTGCTCGGGCGCCCGCCAGTAGCCGCGGATGGTGTACGGGCCGCGGGTGAGGAGATGGCCGCTCTGCCCGTCGGGCACGGGGTTGTCCTCGTCGTCCACCACAAGGATCTCGTCGCCCACGGACATCGGGCGGCCCTGGGTGGTGACGATCGTCTCGTACGGATCGTCCAGCCGTGTGTAGTTGACCAGGCCCTCGGCCATCCCGAAGACCTGCTGCAATGTGCAGCCGAGCGCCGGCGTGACCCGGCGCGCGGCCTCCTCGCTGAACTTGGCGCCGCCGACCAGCAGCACCTCCAGGCTGCCGAGGTCGTCGTCGGCCGTGGCGGCGGCCTCCGTCCACACCAGGGCGAGCGGCGGCACCACACCCGTGATCGTCACCCGTTCGCGGGCGATCAGCGGGAAGGCGGTGTCGGGGCTGGGCCGCGGGCACAGGACGACGCGGCCGCCCGCGTACAGCGTGCCCAGCGTTCCCGGGGACGACAGCGGGAAGTTGTGCGCCGCGGGCAGGACGCACAGGTAGACGCTGTCCCCGTCGACGGCGCACAGCTCGTTGGACGCGCGGAGCGAGTAGATGTAGTCGTCGTGGGTGCGGGGGATCAGCTTGGGGACGCCCGTGCTGCCGCCGGAGAGCTGGAGGAACGCCAGGTCGCCGGGGGCCGGTCCGTCCAGCGCGCTCTCGGGCAGCGGGTCCCGCGCGACGTCGGTGAGTGCCTCGGCGCCGGCCGCCCGCGCCTCCTCCGTCCCGCCGGCCACGAAGACATGGCGCAGTGCCGGGATCTCGGAGCGCAGGCGCGCCGCCAGCTCCAGGTGGTCGAAGCCCTCGTGGCGTACGGGGACGACGCAGGCGACGGCCTCGGTGAAGGAGCAGAAGTAGCGCATCTCGCTCTCGCGGTGCGCGGGCAGCGCGAAGACCGGCAGCGCGCCGATCCGGAACAGCGCGAAGATGGTCTCGAAGAACTCCGCGATGTTGGGGAGTTGGACCACGACCCGGTCGCCCTTGGCGATGCCGCGGGCGGCGAACCCGGCGGCGAGCCGGTCGGCGCGGCGGTCCAGCTCCGCGTACGTCCAGCGGCGTTCCGTCGACGGGCAGACGAGCGCGACGCGGTCCCCGTGGGCGGCGGCGCGCTCGCGCAGCATCCCGCCGAAGGTCTCGCCGCGCCACCAGCCGGCGGCGCGGTAGCGCGCGGCGTACTCGTCGGGCCAGGTCGGGGTGGAGGGGGCGGTCACAGCTGGGCTCCCACGGCGCTCAGGAACGTACGGAACTTCGCGGCCGTCTCGTCGGACTCGGCCTCCGGCTCGGAGGCGGCGACGATGCCGGCGCCCGCGTACAGCCGCAGCGACCGCTCCTCGGCCTCGGCGCAGCGGATGGTGACCACCCACTCGCCGTCGCCGTTGGCGTCGCCCCAGCCGACCATGCCGGTGAAGAAGCCCCGGTCGAACGGCTCGGTGGCGGCGATGACCTGCCGCGCGGTGTCCGTCGGGGTGCCGCAGACGGCCGGGGTGGGGTGCAGCGCGCAGGCCAGTTCGAGGGCGGAGGTGTCGGCCGAGGCGAGCGTGCCGCGCACGGTGGTCGACAGATGCCACATGGTGGCGGTGCGCACCAGGGTGGGGCGCGCGGGTACGTCGAGGCCGACGCAGTACGGCGCCAGGGCCTGCTGCACCGCGTCGACCACGACGGAGTGTTCGTGCAGGTCCTTGGCGGACTGGAGCAGCGCCGCCGCGCGCCGTACGTCCTCGGCGAGGTCGGCGCTGCGGGGCGCGGAGCCGGCCAGCGGGTTGGCGACGAGCTGCTTTCCGTCGCGTGCCACCAGGAGTTCCGGGCTGGCGCCGAGCAGGGTGCGGCCGGGGCCGGTGGGCAGGGCGAAGGTGTAGCCGGCCGGGTCGCGGCGGGCCAGGCGCTGGAGCATCCCGGGGACGTCGAGCGGCTGGGGCGCGGTGAGTTCGAGGGTGCGGGCCAGGACGACCTTGCTGAACTCGCCGCGCCACATGCGCTCGACGGCCGCCGCGACCCCGGCCTGGTAGCCCTCGGGCTCGGGGTGGGGGCGGATGTGCCAGTCGGTGTGGTCCGGGGCGGGGTGCGGCAGGGCGATGAGCGGGTCGGCGGAGAGCGGCGGGGCGCTGCTGAGGGAGCCGGCGATCGAGAGGGCGGCGGGCTGCGTCTGGTCGAACGGTATCGCGCCGAGGACGACCGGTATGTCCGGTCTGCCGCGCCGGGCCGCGTCGAGGGCAGCGGCCACCCGCCGGTGCAACGGGGCGGTGCCGTGCGGCACTTCGCCGGTGGTGTCGTGGGCGAGGAGGGTGCGGGTGGGGGTGGCCAGGAAGCGGGCGCCGGGTGTGTAGGCGTCCAGGAGTGCGGTGGCGGCACCTACGGCGGGATGCGCCGGATCGGCCGTGGGGGCGTGCGTGGCGACTTCGGGTGCCGTCGACACGGGGACTCCATTCTCCAAGGTTCCCGTCGGGGAACCGGTACGGGTGTCGGGACGGTGGTCGGGCGGGCGTACGCGGTGAGGCCGTGCCGCCGGGCCCGCCGGGGGAGCGGCGGGTCACGGCAACACGGCCGGAAATAAGGGTAGCCTAACCTAAGGTCTGACGGGTTGTCCGGTCAGGTGTTCGTGTCCTTCGCCCGGTGCTGCGGCCCCGTACCGCCGCCGACCGGGGGACGGCCGGCGCGTGTCCGGCCCCGGCGCGGCAGGTCACCCCGCACCCCGCCCGCAGCATCGAAGAACCTGATGCTCACCACCGGAAGAATCCGCTTTCTTCGCCCCGAGGGCAGGCCGCAGGATGGCGGACGAGCCGGCCCAACGGGAGGAACTGTGTCGTCAGCCGTCGAAGCGGGGCTGCTGCCCCTCACGTCCGAGGTCCGCCCCGAGGGACTGGCCGTCGGCGGGATCCTCCTCGCCGACCTGGCCCGTCGCTACGGGACACCGCTGTTCGTCTACGACGAGGAACATCTGCGGCGCCGCTGCCGCGAGGCCGTCGCCGCCTTCGGCACCGACCACGTCGCCTACGCCTCCAAGGCGTTCCTGTGCACCGCCATGGCCCGGCTCGCCCACGAGGAGGGACTGCTCCTCGACGTCGCCTCCGGCGGCGAGCTCCGCACCGCCCTGCACGCGGGCGTCCCCGCCGACCGCGTCGTCCTGCACGGCAACAACAAGTCCGCCACGGAACTGCGCACCGCGCTCTCCGCCGGCGTCCGCCATGTCGTCGTCGACAGCTTCGACGAGATGGACCGCGTCGAACGCCTCCACGCCGAGGAAGGACTCCCCCCGGCCCGGGTGCAGCTGCGGGTGGCGCCCGGCGTCGCCGCCGGCGCCCACGAGGCGATCCGCACCGGCGGCAACGACTCCAAGTTCGGCTTCGGACTCGCGTCAGGCGCCGCCGCCGCGGCCGTGCGGCGCGCCGCCGGCTCCCCGGCGATGCTCCTGGAGGGCGTCCACGCGCACGTCGGCTCCCAGGTCCTCGACGCGGCCGAACTCGCCGCCGGGGCCGCGGCCGCCGCCCGTTTCGCGGCGGAGACCGGCGTACGCCACCTCACCGTCGGCGGCGGCCTCGGCGTCGCCTACGAGAGGGGGCAGCACCCGCCGACGTTCGCCGACTGGGCCGCCAAGGTCCGCGAGGCCGTGAACGGCGCGGGCTGGCACGGCCCGGTCACCGTCGAACCCGGCCGCTCCATCGCCGCCCGCGCCGCCCTGACCCTCTACCGGGTCGGCACCGTCAAGCACATCGACGGCGTACGGACCTACGTCAGCGTCGACGGCGGCATGAGCGACAACCTCCGCCCCGCCCTCTACGGCAGCCGCTACGAGGTGTTCCTGCCGCGCTGCCCCGACGCGCCGCGCCCGCTGCGCGCCCGCCTCGTCGGCAAGCACTGCGAGAGCGGCGACGTCATCGTCGACGACGCCGCCCTCCCCGCCGACCTGCGCGTCTCCGACCTGCTCGCCACCCCCGTCACCGGCGCCTACGGCTACGCCATGGCCTCCAACTACAACAAACTGCCGCGCCCCGCCGTCGTCTTCGTCCGCGACGGCCACGCCCGCACCGTCGTCCGCCGCGAGACGGAGGAGGACCTGCTGCGGCTGGACGTGACGGAGCCGGCGCAGCCGGTCGCGGTGGGGGCGGTGGCGGGGGTGCCTCTTTCCTAGGGTCAGCAGTCGCAGCAGGACGCGCGAACGGTGACGTCGTCGAGGACCGGGCCGTAGGCGCTGTTGGGGGTGGTGCTGGTGAAGGCCAGGGTGGCCGCGTTGGTCGTGGCCACGAAGGTCAGTTGGCGTCGTACGTAGCCCATGGCGGTGGGGGTCCGGCCGGTGGTGTCGAAGGAGAAGTCCTGGAAGACCTGGCCGTCGACGAGGACGCGGCCGGTCTTCACGGTGGGGCCGCCGCCGGAGTTGCCGGCGAGTGAGTACGTCACGGTGTAGGTGCGGCCCGCCGTGGTGGCGAAGGTCTGGGAGAGTGTGCCGGGTCCGCCGCCGTTGAGGTCGACGGACTGGTCGCCCTCGGCGGCCTGCCAGAAGCCGCGGCCGATGTGGTCGACGCTTCCGCCGGTGACCTTCCAGGGGCCGAGGGACTGTCCGGCGCCGAGCATCACGAAGGAGCGCGCGGGGACGACGGGGTACTCGAAGCTTCCGTCGTCGAACCTGCTGAGTGCGAGGGCGGGCGCGGTGCGGTGGGGCGTCGCGTGCGCGGCGTGCGCCGGGGCCGCGGTCACCGCGGTCAGCAGGGCGAGGGTGGTAGCGGCGGTGCGTAAGGCCACCATGAAGTCCTCCTGTGAAGGTTGTGGGGAGCAGGGGTGGAGCTACGGAAACTCTCGTCCACGCCGGGGGTGCGCACCATCCCGGACCGGCGGAGCGCGAGGCGTTGAGGCGGGTCACCGCGCTTCCGTGCGCCTCTTGCGGTTTCCGGTGGCGACGAACCGTCGCGCCGCGCGTCCGTCCTCCGGACACCCGGTGCGGTGGCGCGGACGCTGACCTAACCTGACCCGATGCTGAACAGCGCCCGACTGCTCGTCCTCCTGGAGATCGCCCGCCGGGGGACCATCGTGGCCGCGGCCCAGGCCCTGCACCTGAGCCCGTCCGCGATCTCGCACCAGCTCGCCCGGCTGGAGCAGGAGCTGGGGGTGGCCCTGGTGGAACGGGCGCCGCAGAGTCTGCGGCTGACGGCGGCGGGCGTCCGGCTCGCCGAACACGCCCAGGCCGTCGCGGATCTGATGGCCGTCGCCCAGGACGACCTGCGGGCGCACTCCGAGGGCGAGGCCGGTCTGCTGCGGCTCGGTTTCTTCGCCTCGGCGGGCCTGGAACTGCTGCCCCGGGCCCTGTCGGTCTTCGCGGCGAAGCGGCCCCAGGTCGAGCTGGAACTGATCATGGGGCAGCCGCACGAGCTGGTGCCCGACCTGGAGGCGGGCCGGCTGGACGCCGCCGTCGTCTTCGAGCACCCGCTGGACCCCTGGTGCCGCCAGGCGACCGCGGACGTCGAGATGTTCTTCGACGAACCGCAGTTGGTGGTGGTGCCGTTGCGGCACCGGCTCGGGCGCCGCTCCACCGTCCGGCTGGCCGCGTTGGAGGGCGAGAGCTGGATCGGCACCCACGGCGGCCACACCGGCGAGCCGGTGCTGGAACGCGCCTGCGCCGCCGAGGGCTTCCGCCCCCGGGTCCGCTGCCGCAGCGACCACTACCAGGTCACCATCAACCTCGCCCGCGCCGGCATGGGCATCGCCCTCGTCCCCGCCCTCGGCCTCGGCGACACCACAGGCGTCCACGTCTGCCGCCTGGACCACCCGCAACTGCACCGCCGCATCGGCGTCGCCACCCGCCCCACCAACCGCAACCCCCTTCTCGCCATCTTCCTCGGCGAACTCCGCGCCGCCGCCGAGGAGGTCAGATCGCTGCTGGAGATGCAGTGGGCGTGACCGGCCGGAGGACGCCGGGGAGGCGGCGGCCGGCGACGGTCGTCTGCCCCTCGTCGTCCCCGCGGACCTCGCGGGCGTGCCGGGCACAGGAGCCACACCAGCCCGCAGGGCCCCGGTATCCGGCGGCCGCCGCACCCGGCACAGCTCCCGGCGCGGCGGCCGCCGGTCAGGTACCGGCGCGGCGGGCGCAGGCCGCGAGGGTGCGGCCCACGTCCCGGAGAGCGTGCACCGCCGCCCGCTCGGTGCTGCTCCCCAGCGCCGTGTCCCAGTGCGCGACCACCGCGTAGGCCAGCCGGCGCGCCCCGATCATCACCCCGGCGTCGGCGCGGACCCCGGCGTCGGTGCCCGTCTTGTTGGCGACCAGCAGGACGCCGGGCAGCGGCTCGGGGAAACCGGGGGCGTACGGGTCGTGCCCGACCAGGGCCGGGACCAGCCCGTGGTCGGTGTTGGCGCGCATCCAGCCCAGCAGCCGGGCCGACGCCCCGGGCGAGACCATGGTGCCGCGCACCGCGTGCGCCACCAGCTCCGCCAGATCGCGCGCCGTACCGGTGGCGAAGACCGGCGGCACGTCCGGGCCCCGTACGTCGCGGACCCGGTCGTGCAGGGTGAGACGGTCGAGGCCGAGCCGCCCGGCCAGCTCCGCCGTGGCGTCCAGGCCCACCAGCCGCAGCAGGGCGTTGGTGGCGGTGTTGTCGCTGACGGAGGCGGTCAGCCAGGCCAGGTCCTCCACCGTCCAGCCGCGCCGGCCCATCCTGCGGAGCAGACCGGTGCCGTCCGCCACGTCCTCGTCCAGGACCTCCACGGGGTCGCCGGCGCGCAGCGCGCCGGTGTCCAGACGGCGTGACACCTCGGCGAGCAGCAGCAGCTTCGAGGCGGACGCGACGGGCAGGACGACGTCGTCGTCGGCGCCCGCCGTCCGCCCGCCGTCCACGTCGACGGCGGCGACGGCCAGGGTGAGCGGCAGCGCCGCAGCGCGCCGCGCCGCCGCCGTCACCTGTGCCAGGCTCACGGGACCCTCACCACCTCTCCGGCACGCGCCGAGGTCACACGGCCGTCGCGCACCGCGACCCGGCCCGCCACCACGACGGTGCCGACGCCCTCCGGCCCGGCCAGCGGCCGCTCGAAGGTCGCGCCGTCGCGCACCGCCCCCGGGTCGAGGACGACCAGGTCGGCGACGGCGCCGTCCCGCACCACCCCGCGGTCGGTGAGGCCGAAGCGCCGCGCGGGCAGCCCGGTCATCTTGTGCACCGCGCTCTCCAGCGTCAGCAGCCCCTCGTCCCGCCCGTAGTGGCCGAGGACCCGGGCGAAGCTCCCCGCCCAACGGGGGTGCGGGCGGCCGGGCTTGGGCACCCCGTCGGAACCGATCATCGACAACGGGCTGGTGAGGACCCGGCGGACGTCGTCCTCCCGCATCGAATGGCTGATGATCGTCACCTCGCCCTGCTCCGCCAGCAGCAGATCGCAGGCGTAGTCGACGGGGTCGACGCCCCGTTCGGCGGCGAGGTCCGCGATGCGCCGGCCCTCCGCCTCCGGATGCGTCCGGGCGGCGGCCACCGCGATGAGGTCCCAGCCGCCGTTGCCGACGGTGTTCTCCCAGCCCTCTACGCCGTCCCGGATGCCCGCCCGGACACGGTCACGCGTCCCGGGGTCGCGCAGCCGCTCCAGCAGCGCGCCCACCCCGCCCTCGCTCGCCCACGGCGGCAGCATCGCGTGCAGCACCGTACTGCCCGCGGTGTACGGGTAGACGTCGCAGAGGACGTCCACGCCCTCGGCGCGGGCCCGTTCCAGCCGTGGCAGGGTGCGCAGGGTGGCGCCCCAGGCGTGGCGTCCCGCCGTCTTGTGGTGGGAGACCTGCAACGGGGCGCCGGAGCGCGCCGCGATGTCCAGCGCCTCCTCCAACGCGCTTTCCACCTGCGACATCTCGTCCCGCAGATGGGTGACGTAGGGCTTGCCGTGCCGGGCGGCGACCCGGGCCAGCGCGACGATCTCCTCGGTGCCGGCGTAGGTGCCCGGCGGGTAGATCAGGCCGGTGGACAGGCCCGCCGCGCCCTGCGTCAGCGCGGTGTCCAGCAGCGCGCACATCGTCTCCAGCTCGTCGGGGCGCGGCGGGCGGGCGTCGAAGCCCATCACCCCGGCGCGCAGCGTGCCGTGGCCGACGAGGGAGGCGAGGTGGGTGTGGCGCAGGGCGGGGTCCTGCCCCTCGGCGAACGCGTCGAAGTCCACCGCGGGGCGCACCGGCCCCAGCCCGAACGTCACCCGCAGATGCTCGGCGAGCTGCGGCAGCCGCTCCGGCAGCGACGGGAAGAGGCTGGTGCCGCAGTTCCCGCAGATCTCGGTGGTGACGCCCTGGAGCAGCGGCGCCAGGCGCAGTTCCTCGGTGCCCGCCGTGGCGGAGCCGTCGTCGAACGGTGCGGCGAGGGCGTCGGAGTGCGTGTGCACATCGACGAAGCCGGGGGTGACGACCTGCCCGGTCGCGTACACGGTCTCGGCCGCTTCGACGGGCGTGCCGGGCGGCAGTACGGTGATCCGCCCGCCCGTCACCGCGATGTCGGCCTCCCGGGCGGGGGCGCCGGTGCCGTCGACGAGTGTGCCGCCGCGCAGCAGCAGTTCGGTGGGGCGGCCCATCACAGCACCGTCGACAGGAAGGCCCGGGTGCGCTCGTGGCGCGGGGCGGTGAACAGGGCGTCCGGCGGGCCGGACTCGACGACGGCGCCCTGGTCCATGAACAGGACCCGGTCGGCGACCTCACGGGCGAAGCCCATCTCGTGGGTGACCACCACCATCGTCATCCCGCTGCGCGCCAGGTCCTGCATCACGCCCAGGACCTCGCCGACGAGTTCGGGGTCGAGCGCCGACGTCGGCTCGTCGAACAGCATCACCGCCGGCTCCATCGCCAGCGCGCGGGCGATCGCCACGCGCTGCTGCTGCCCGCCGGACAGCTGGCGCGGGTAGTGCCCGGCCCGGTCGGCGAGACCGACCTGCTCCAGCAGCGCGCGGGCCTGCTCCTCGGCCTCGGCGCGCGGCCGTCCCTTGACGGTGACCGGGCCTTCCATCACGTTCTGCAGCGCGGTGCGGTGCGGGAAGAGATGGAAGCGCTGGAACACCATGCCGACGCGTTCGCGCTGGTGGCGGATCTCGCGGGCGGGGCGCTCGCGCAGCACGTGGCCGGAGGGGCCGTGCTGTTCGTAGCCGACGAGTTCGCCGTCCATCCACACCCGGCCCGCGTCGATCGTCTCCAGGTGGTTGAAGCAGCGCAGCAGCGTGGACTTCCCGGACCCGGAGGGGCCGATGACGCACAGCACCTCGCCGGCGCGGACCTCCAGGTCGATGCCCTTGAGCACCTCGGTGTCCCCGAACCGTTTGCGGACCCCCCGGGCCCTGAGGATCACGTCGTTCATGCCGCGGCCCCCTTCTTGGCACGCCCGGGTGCCAGGTTGGCGAGTATCCGGTGCCGCAGCGGCGGGGTGGCGCTCTGGCTGTAGCGCCGCTCGACGGCGTGCTGGGCGACGCTGGCGACGGTGGTGAGCGCCAAGTACCAGAACGACGCCACCATCAGCAGCGCCACCACCTCGAAGTTGGCGAGGTAGAGGTGCTGGGAGACGGTCATCAGGTCGGAGCCCGCGATGACGGAGACCAGCGAGGTGGTCTTGAGCATGGAGATGAACTGGTTGCCGAACGGCGGGATGATGACCCGCATCGCCTGCGGCAGGATGATCCGGGACAGGATCCGCCGGTTCGACATGCCGAGGGAGGCACCCGCCTCGCGCTGCCCCGGGTCCACGCTCTGGATACCGGCCCGCACGATCTCGGCCATGTACGCGCCCTCGTTGATGGACAGGCCCAGCAGCGCCGCCACGAAACCGGTGATGACCTGGTTGGACTGCCAGGTGACGAGCTTGGGCCCGTCGAACGGCACCCCGATGCTGATCTCCGGGAACAGCAGCGCCAGATTGAACCAGAAGATCAGCTGGACGAGCAGCGGCGTACCCCGGAAGAACCAGGTGTAGGCCCCGGCGGTGATCCGCAGCACCGGGCTGTCGGACAGCTGCATCACCGCGATCAGGATGCCGATGGCGATGCCCACCGCCATCGAGACCAGGGTGAGCTGGACGGTCACCCCCAGGCCCTTGAGGATCACCTCGTCGAACTGGTAGCGGGCGACGATGTCCCAGTGCAGGTTCGGGTTGACGATGACGGTGTAGGCGAGCCACACCGCGAACAGGACGGCGACCGCGACGGCGATCCACCGTCCCGGGCGGGGCCGCCGGGTCACGTGGAAGGCGAGGTCCTCGCCCGGCGGCGCGTCGTCCTTGGTGAGGACCGGCGCCCCGCGGGAGGCGCCGGACGTGCTGTGCTCGGTCATGTCCGCGCTCACTTCCCGTCGTTGACGGTGGCCTTGGCCACGGCGCTGTCCATGACCCCCCACTTGCCGAGGATCTTCCGGTACGAGCCGTCGTCGATCAGCTCCTGGAGGGCCTTGCGGACCGCGTCCCGCAGACCGCTCTGGTTCTTCGCCACCGCGATGCCCCACGGGGCCGCGTCGTACTGGTCCGGCAGCACCTCGTACGCGTTCTTCTTGCGGACGAAGTTCCGGGCGACGGGATAGTCGACGATGGTGGCGACGACCCGGCCGCTGTCCAGCTGGAGCAGCCCGGTCGGCGCGTCCTCGCTCTGCGAGATCTGCATCTTCTTGTCGCACTCGGCGTTCTGCCGCTCACCTATCTGGAGGTTGGAGCTGCCCTTGGCGAGGACGACGGTCTTCCCGCACAGGTCCTTGAGGGACCGGATGTCCTCCGGGTTGCCGTGCTTCGTCATGATGACGCCGCCGGTACGGAAGTAGTCGACGAAGTCGACGGCCTGCCGCCGCTGGGCACTGTCGGTCATCGACGACATCACCAGGTCGAACCGCCCGGACGACAGGCCGGGAACCAGACCGTCGAACGCCGCGTTGGTCAGTTCGAGCTTCAGCCCCAGCCGCTCGGCGATGGCCTTCGCCAGATCGGGGTCGACACCGGTCAGCTGCGTCGTCCCTGGCTTGTACATCTCCATCGGCGGGTATCCGACGGCGGTGGCGACGCGCAGTACGCCCTTCTCCTTGATCGGCGCCGGCAGCATCTTGGCCGCTGCCGCGCCCTCGGCGGCCTGCGAGCCCCCTTCGGAGGGGCTGCCGGCCTGGCCGGAACGTCCGCAACCGGTGGCCGCGAGAGCGACCACGGCCAGTGCTGCCAGAGCGCGCAGAGGGCGGGGGCGTGACATCGGATTCTCCTCACACGGTGACGGTGCGCCGATGCTGGCAGCCGCACGCGGTGGAGGGAAGATGATGAAGCCATTGCCGCCTGAGCGTCGAAAAAGGTGAGGGTCGGGGGCGGTCGTGCGGGCCCCGGACGATCGGCACCGGAGGGAGGCATCTCGCCGGCCCGCCTCCGGACCGGAGCGCGGTGAAGGAGCGCCGGGTACGCCCCTGAGCCGGCCCGGTCGCGCCGCGCCCGGCGCGGGGGAATCGGACGGCCGAGCGGGTACGTTGAGGAGGCGGGCACGGGGAACGGGGGCGGTGCGGTGGTGGAGTCGATGCGGGCCGGGGCGCGGGACAACGGGCGGAGCTACCAGGCCGGCCGCGATCTGCACATCACCTACCAGCGGCAGGAACCGGCCCCCAAGGCGCCCCTGCCGCCGCTGTCGCTCGCGCATCTGCTGGCCTGCTGTGCCACGGCGCCGCTCCCGGTGTCCGTTCTGTCGTCCGCCGCCCTCGACGCGGTGCGGCTGCCGGAACTCCCGGCCGAGCGGATCACCGGCGCCCTGCGCGACCTGCCGGTCACCGCCACCACCCCGCCCGGCGGGGACCCGGTGCCCTGCGTCCCGGCGGGGGACCCGCCACCGGACGGCGAACTCCCCGGCGAGGCGGGCACGTTGCTGCGCGGCCACCTCGGGGCGCTGCTGGACCACGCCCTGCTGCGGCTGCGCGGCGAGGCGCCGGAGCTGGACCTGCTCGCTCCCCACGTCCGGGCGGTGCTGTGGGCGCCCGGCCCGGCCCCCGTGGCCGCGCTCGCCGCGGCGCGCCGGGTGCGGGACGCGTACGAGTGGCGGGGGCGGTACGAGGAGAGTCTGGCGTTCGCCCTGCGGACGGCGGAGTGCGCGGGGGACGACGCGGAGGCCGACCGGCTGGCGCTCGGCCGTATCCGCTGCCTGTGCGGTGATCACGGTGAGGCGGAGGCCGTGCTGCGTCCGCTCCTCGAACGGGTCGAGCAGCGGGCCGGGGAACGGGGGCTCACCGTGTCCGGGCACACCGGCCCCACCATGGGCGAGCTGCTGCGGGGCAGTGCCGACGGCCCGTTCGCCGACCGGCTGCCCTCCGCCGACCGCCGACTGCTGGTCCTGGTGGCCGAGGTGCAGCACGCCCTGGCCGAGGCGCTGTACGCGCGGCGCAGCCACGCGGAGAGCGAGCAACTGCTGTTCCGGGCCGTGGGGTTGCGCTGGCGCGTGCTGGGTGTGACGCACCCGGACCGGATGCTCGCCCAGTTGCACCGCGCCCGCGCCCTGGGCCGGCAGCGGCTGTGGCAGGACGCGATGGCGCTGGTCCACGACGCGCTCGGGCCCCGCGACCGGACCGAACTCCGCCGCGACCACCCGCGTGAGGACGCGCTGATCCGCCTCGCCCACGCGGAGGTGACGGTGGCGGCGGTCCGTTCCCTGCGGGAGGAGGGGGCGTCCCGGACCCGGTCCGTGGGGTTCGTCCCCGCGCCCGTCGTCAGCTTCCTGGACCGCAGGCTCGGCCACGGACGGCCCGAGAAGCTCACCGCCGATGACGCCCTCCGGCTCGCCGGCGAAGCCCTCCGCGCCTGCGAGGGGGCCTTCGGCGACCGTCACCCGCACACCCTGACGGCGCGGCGGTTGCGGGCCGGGGCGGCGGCACTGCCCGGCGCCCCGGCCGGGTGAGCGGGCCGCCGCGCCTCCCGTCAGAGTGCCGCGATCTCCGCCGTCAGCCCCGCCGCCGCCGTCAGCCGTCCCGGCAGATGGCGGTCCGGGACGGCGCGGACCGCCACCAGCGGCTCCGGTACGCCGACCAGGCGCGGCACCCGGCGGAGGGTGACCCGGTCCCCGGGGGCGAGCAGACCGTCCAGGACCGCCTCGGACAGCACATGGTTGAGGTGCACCAGCGCCTCGGAGAGGCGGCAGTCCGCGGTGGCGAGGTACAGGGCGCGGTGGACCGGCGGCCGGGCGGCGCCTTCGCCGGGTGTCCCGGGGACGGTGAACGGGGCGTCGGGCGCGGACGGGACCCCGGCGGGGGCCTGGTAGAGCTTGAGCAGCCGGCGCAGCGCGGACGAGTGCGCGGCGGGCCCCGGCGCCGTCCAGGCCGCGGACAGGTCGTCGGCGGTGTACGCGAACGAGAACCGCTCCCGCAACTGCGCGGGATTGCCGGCCAGGAACACGGTGCGGGTGAAGGAGCGCCGCCAGGCCGCGCCCGCCGCCGCGTCCACGGTGAGGGCGAACGCGCAGGTGGCGCGCGCCCAGCCGGCGAGGTCGAGGGAGCGGACGACGACCGCGGCCAGGACCTCGTCGTCCCCGTCCAGCGCGGCGATCTCGCTCTGCGCGGCCCGCAGCCCGTCCCAGCCCGACAGGTCGTGACGGCCGGCCAGTGCGGGGCGGGCGGCGCGGATGCGGGCCGCCGTCTCGTCGTACAGCCACTGCTGGGTGAGGGTCACAGGTACACCGCCGAGAGCAGGTCGGGGGAGGGGGCGGCGCGCCGCCTGCCGAGCAGGCTCGACGTCAGCCGGTACGGGTCGACATGGACCTGGTCCTTGCGGTGGCGGGCGACCAGCGCGGCGACATCGGACGGCCCGTCCGTGTCCCGCGCGGCGGCGAGGAGGCGTTCGGCCCGCTTGAGGCACTGGTGCAGCAGGTCGTGCCGGAAGGAGTCCCGGGCGCCGGGGCCGAGGACGGCGATGAAGTACAGCCGCATCCCGAGCCGCACCGCGGGGGTGTCGTGGTCCGCGCGGGCGGCGGCGAGCAGCGCCCCGGTGTGGTGGTCGTGCCAGCCGCCGTGGCGCGCCGAGCGGATCTCGCCGTCGATCGGCACCCGTCCGACGGGGACCCGGCGCACGGTGGGGCCGAGCGCGCCCAGGACGCGTTCCAGGAGCTGGTAGTCCGGGTCCAGTTCGCTGTCGTAGAGGAGGACCACCTCGTCGAAGTCCGGGGCGAGCGGCAGCAGTTCCCGCAGCGCGCAGGCGAGGTAGTTGGGGCGTCCGGACGCGGTGACGATCTGCCGCAGCGGCAGCCCGTGGCGGGTGAGGTCGAGGTGGACGGGGCCGCCGACGGCGCGGTGGTCCAGGCACATGCCCAGCTCCTCCAGCCGGGCCAGCGCCGCGTCCAGGCCCAGGCCGGGCGGCTGGTGGGTCCGCAGGCCCGGGTCGTGCATGCCGAGGGCGGTGTAGTGCCCGGTCCACAGCTCCAGTACCCGGTCGCTCGCCGGGTGCACCCAGCCGTTCTCGGCGGCCTCCGCGTACGGGCGCAGCGCCTCGGCCGTGGGGCGTTCCCCGGCCGCGCGGAAGGCGACGTACAGTTCGCCGACGGCGTCCTCGGACAGGGACGCGTAGTCCGTGTCGCCATGGGTGCGGTCGAGGAACTCCCAGAAGCCGAGGGTCTGTTCGGTCGGGTGGTAGGTGGTGTGGCTGTAGCGGTAGGTGACGTCGGCGAGCTGGCGGGTGGCCCGGTACATCGCGTCCGTCCACAGCAGCCCCTTGAGGTGGCTGGGGGTCAGGGGCTTGGACGGGGTGACGGTGATCGGGGCGAGCAGCACCCGGCGGGGCCGGGCCGCCGCCTCCGGGGGCCGGGGTCTGGTCAGGGACGGCGTGGTCACGCGGCGGCCTCCTCCGCCTCGGCGACGAGACGCAGCAGGTCCTCGCGGCCGGGGCCCGCCGGCCCGCCCGCCCCGTCCCGCCCGGCCTGGCGGACGCGGGCGAGGAACGTCTCGTCGCGCAGCAGCGACTGAGGGGTGGTCAGGGTCATCAGCATCCGGGTCAGACCGCGCCAGACGACGGCGTCGGTCCGGGCGGCCGCCGC